>JAUWQO010000146.1 GCA_030610995.1 Desulfobacterales bacterium | reverse complement strand
GCTGCCCCCGAATATGGTTACCCAAATAGGTTTTAGGCAAAGCCATCGCCAGCTTAACGCAACGATGAGCAAATTGTTTTGTCCTTTTCTTTAACTCCTCAATCTTCAATCTTCAATCTTCAATCTTCATTCTTCATTCTTCATTCTTCATTCTTCATTCTTCATTCTTCAATCTTCAATCTTCATTCTTCAATCTTCATTCCCATAGCTGTTCATCAAATCACAAACTTTTCGTATATCGATATTTACCGGACACAGACGTATGCATCGACCGCATCCGACACATTGAATCCCATTGTCATATTTGTCCACATAATATTTTAGCTTGTGCATAAACCGCTGCCGAACTCGCTGCATCTTGGTGTTTCTCGGGTTGTGCCCTGATCCATGGAGAGTAAAAAGAGGAAACATGCATGTATCCCAATTTCGCATTCGTATGCCGCAGAGCCCATATACTTCATCCTGAATGTCAAAACACCAGCATGTCGGGCAAATATATGTGCATGTCCCGCAGTTTGTGCATGCAAAAGCCACCTCTTCCCAAAAGGGAGCATCAAAAAGATCAGTAATTTTTTTGCCCTTTAATTTATCTGTAGAAACAGATGTGGTTATTGCGTCTTCTGCTTTCTGTTTCATGGTTTCGATTTGTTTGCCGGGCGGGTCGGCATCCGCCTCGGTTCCCCAGCCGGCAGCCTTTAACAGGTTTTCACCCTTTGAAGAAATTATTTTTGCAAAAAAATGATTTCCCGCATCTATAAGGAGAATATCAAGCCCATCTTCATGAAAAGGGCCGCTGCCGGCGGTTGTGCAGAAACAGGTGGCCTGCGGGTTGTTACATGCAAGCCCGACAAATGTGGTTGTCTCATAAGCCCTGATCCAGTATGGATCCTTATATTCAGGGGTGTCGAAGTTGCGTTTGACCAATAAAAAAGCCGCTGCATCACAGGGCCTGATCCCGATCACGGCGCGATGTGAATAATCCTTTTTTACCTCTTTCATTACATGATGATCTTCTTTGCCTTCATCCAGGGAATATTCGAACATCGCCTCAGACTGGGGATAAATAATCGATTTTGGTGAAAGGGTTGTGTTTAAATAATCTAAATCCGGCAGCTTGCCTTTGTCGAGCTCTTTAAACAGATGAAAATTATTATCCTTAACAGGGCCGAATAATCGGTAGGATTTACTTATCTCTTTAAGCCCTTTGGCCCAATTTTTTTTATCGATTTGTATGATTTTCATAGTATATCTTATATTGAATTTAATCCCTCAATCCCATCAGCAGACCTGTCCGCCTCTGGAGGATTACGCCGATTTTCGCAAATTATTGCTTATCATTTGCTTCTTGCTCGTTCCCATGCTCCGTCGTGGGACCCTATATGGTATGCATTCCAACGCTGGAGCATGGGAACGAGAAATTGAATTTAGGGATTAAGGAATTGGGGAATTTAGGAATTGAAGGTATCCTATTGGTTTTAATCCCTCAATCCCTAAATTCCTCAATTCCTAAATTTTTTAGTTTTTTATTTAATAAAATCTTCCAGATCATCAGGTCTGTAAGTATCCAGCGGCGGACGTTCCTCCAGGGACAGACCCGCTTCCCAGCCATATAATTCAAAACAATCATATTCCAGCTTTTTTGTTAATATCCTGACATTAATTCCCACAGGACATGCGCGTTCACAGGCGCCACAATCGGTGCACCTGCCCGCGCAATGAAATGCTCTTAAAAAATGAAATGTCTTTATATCTGACGGATCAATGCTCTTACCCAACCACTGAGGCCGGGATTCATCTACAAAGCATGTGGGACAGTAGCAAAGGGGACATGCATTTCTGCATGCATAACAGCGGATGCAGGGAGACAGGAGATTGTCGAAATATTTTTCTTTTTTCTCAGAAGGCATTTCTTCGATTTTTCGCACATCTTTATATCTGTCAATGTCTGTTTGTTCCTTTACAGGTTCGGCAACAAGTTCGTCGTATATAACAGGATTTCGGTGGATACATACTGCGCAGTTTTCCTGCAGGATTTCTGATTTTTCTAATCTTTTTTCAAATAGATTGCCCTTAACAATGACAATATTTTCCTCTTCCGCAACTTCAATTATTTCCTTTTCAAACATCGATGCAATTTTATGCCTGTCAATCATCCCTCTGCACGGAACACCGATAATATAAAGCTGCTCTCTCTTCACCTTGTTTTCAATTATATGGTTGACGATGTTTCGCGAATCGCACCCCTTGGCAATAATGCCTATTTTTTCTTTTCTATCGGTCAGATAGTTTGCCAGGTTGATGCCACAGTTGCTGTCCCACACAAGCTCTTTTACATCTTCGAAACTTTTAACACAATAAGGCTCATTCATCATCGGCACGGTTCCCTTGCGGAAACCTATTACCATATCTACTTTGCCTTCTTTTAAGAGCCTTTCTGATATTGTCCGTATTTTAGTTATATATCCTAACATGTTAAGCTACCTTAGCATTTATTTTTGTATAGGAAATTATAAAATTATGCTTTCTTTATTCGATTTTAAAATAACCTGCCCGCCATTGCCATGCATACCGACATACAAACAGTATACTATGACAGGCGTTGGCAGGCGGGTTTAAATAGCGGAGCGAGATCATTATTCGATGTTCGATGTTGGATGTTCGACCTGCCCGCAATGCCTTTGGGTGGGCTTGGTAGAAGGTCCTCGTGTCTCGGCCCAGTGACAATGATCATACCACCATCGTTTGTGATGCATGGCAGGCGGGTGTTGGACGTTCATCTTTTAATTTGTTCTTTTGATGAAATATTTCGAAGGTCCTAAGTCCTTTACCGTTTTGATTACCTCGATTGCAACTTCAGCAAACCTTGTCCCCTCTGCCGATGATATCCATGAAAAATGGAGGCGGCCAGGCTCAATACCAATATGTTCTATAAGGTTTTTAAAGAGTGAAAACTTTCTACGGGCATAGTAATTACCTTCTATGTAATGGCAGTCTCCAGGATGACACCCGGATACCCAGACCCCATCCACCCCCTGTCTGAATGCAGCCAAGATAAACTTAGGACTCATTCTGCCTGCACAGGGAATCCTCATCACCCTGATATTAGGCGGATACTGCAGACGGCTGATACCTGCAAGGTCAGCGGCTCCATAGCTGCACCAGTTGCATAAAAAAGCTGCAATTTTCGGTTCCCACTTGGGATTGTTGATTGTTGATTTATGATTGTTGATTGAAAAACCCAAAATACCTCCTGGATTGTTGATTTATGATTGTTGATTGATGATTGACGATTGAAGATTGAAGATTGACTCAAGAAATATTCACAATTGTCAATTACCACCCTTCACTTTCTTTTCCTGGCGGTTTTTCTTGAAGAAATAAAAATCGCTGTCAATTCGTCTGCTTCTTTCAGCAAAGGTTCAACGAGTTCTCTTTTCAATAGTTTTTCATCAATAATGAATTCCAACCAAAAATATGATTCGTCAGTTTCTTCCAAAACAATGCTCAACTTTGAGATAAAACTAGCCTTTGATTGTGCAAGACAGGTTGCCCGATAATTGGAAGCAACTGATGTGGCACACCGAATTACCTGCCCCCGAATATGGTTACCCAAATAGGTTTTAGGCAAAGCCATCGCCAGCTTAACGCAACGATGAGCAAATTGTTTTGTCCTTTTCTTTAACTCCTCAATCTTCATTCTTCAATCTTCAATTGCAAAGATCTGTGCAAAGATCTGGTCATTATCAAATCCGTTAAGATGGATGGCTCCGGATCGACATGAAGCTACGCAAAGCCCGCATCCTTTGCACAAAGCAGGCTCGATTTCCGCTTTGCCGCTCTTTTCATTAAATTTTGGAACAGAATAAGGGCAAATCGATACACAAACGCCGCAACTGCTGCAGAAGTTCGGGTTGACATAGGCTACTGTCCCACTTACAGATATGCTCATTGCTGCAAGAAGTGTAACTGCTCTCGCTGCTGCGGCCTGAGCCTGTGTTATTGATTCATCTATCGGTTTTGGAGCATGGGCAAGCCCGCACACAAACACACCATCTGTGGCAAAATCAACAGGCCGGAGCTTGACATGCGCTTCTGCAAAAAAACCGTCATCATTCTGGGGCACCTTGAAAAACTGCGCCAATGGATTCTTTTTTTCCGGGACAATGGCAGCGGCCAAAATCAAGAGATCCGGCCGGATCGACATTTGCCGTCTGAGCACGCAATCGGTGAAAACAACCTTTAGATCTCCCTGGTCATCCGCTGCTATGAACTCCTTATCAAAATCATACCTGACAAAGTTGATTCCGGCAGAGCGCGCTTCTCGATAAAGATTCTCTCGCAGTCCATATGGGCGCATATCCCTGTAAAGAACAAAGATGTTCATTTGGGGATTGATCTCTTTTAGTTTCAGAGCGCTTTTAATCGACTGTGTGCAGCAGACCTTGGAACAGTAAGGTCGTTTGGGCATACGCGAACCAACGCATTGTAAAAACACAGCCGTATTGAGCTGTCCTAACGAGGGATCATTATCAATCAGACGCTGCTGAAATTCTAAACCGGTTACAACGCGAGGATCTTTGCCGTAAAGATACTGGTTCGGCTTGAGCACCGAGGCGCCGGATGCAATAATCGTCACCCCGTGTTCCAGGACTTTGCTCTTGCCATTGTGCTGGATCGTTGTTTTGAAATCCCCTCCAAAACCGTCCACATGTTCGATCTGGGAATTCAGGAATATCTCTATGTTTTTGTCGGATCGTACCTCTTTGATCAGGCCGGCTAAATATTGTTGAATATCCTCACCTTGCCAGGTTTCGTGGAGATGCCGCGCCTGTCCACCAAGGGTATCGGTCTTTTCAATCAGGTATGTTACGTAGCTCTGCTCTGCCAGGTTCTTGGCTGCCACCATACCCGCGACGCCTCCCCCAATAACAAGGGCCTTCTGATTAATCTGCATAACAGGTTCGGTCAGGGGTTCAAAGAGGGCCACCTTTGACACGGCCATTCTAATGAGATCTTTGGCCTTTTGCGTGGCTTGTTCGGGATTGTCCTTATGCACCCAGGAGCACAGGTTGCGGATATTGGCCATCTCGAAAAGATACTTATTGATGCCCGCATTGATCAAAGTCTCCTGGAAAAGCGGTTCATGCGTCTTAGGGGTGCAAGCCGCGACAACCACCCGATTCAATCGTTTCTCTTTAATGATCCGGGTTATTTTATCCTGGGTGTCCTGAGAGCAACTGAACATGTTTTCCTCCGCATAGACAACATAGGGCAGGCTCTGCGCAAACTCAACCAGAGAAGGGACATCAACAGTGCTCGCAATATTTGTGCCGCAACGGCAGACAAAAACGCCGATTCCGGGAGGTTCCCCGCGTATATCAATTTCATCAGGGATATGTTTTGTTTTTGTGAGGGTCCACCGAGACTCGGCTAATTTACTCCCCACAGCGCCTGCAGCGGCGCTGGCATCTATAACCGACGACGGAATATCCTTGGGAGCCTGAAACGCGCCGCAAACATAAATGCCAGGTTTGGAACTTGCGACAGGTTCAAAGCTGTTGGTGTGAGCAAAATTGTAGCGATCAAGTTCGATGCCCAATCTTTGCGCAATCTTTGCGCTTTCTTTTGTTACGCCCAGGCCCACGGACAGCACCACTATATCAAATTCTTCTTCAACTTTTCCGCCGGATTCGTCCACATACCGTATAAGATGCTTTCCTGTTTCATTAACTATGGGAATGCTGGTAATTTTCGATTTGATAAAACGGATTCCTGATTCATCCTTTGCGCGGTTAAAATATCTCTCAAAGTCTTTCCCGTGAGTGCGGATATCAATATAAAAAATGGCTGTATCCAGCTCCCCTTTGCTGTGTTCCTTGGCCAACATGGCTTCCTTAATGGCGTAGGTACAGCAGACAGCAGAGCAGTATCCTCTGGCGCCAATGTGCTCATCTCTGGACCCTATGCATTGAAGCCAGGCAATCTTTTCGGGCTCTTTTTTATCTGAAGGCCGAACCAGGTGTCCGCCATAGGGTCCGGAAGCAGAGAGAATCCTTTCAAATTCCAGGCTGGTCACAATATTCGGATATTTTTTATAGCCAAAAGTATTATGGGGCCCTGGGTCAAATGTCTCGCTGCCGATAGCCAAAACAACGGCCCCAACATTTATGGTAAATTCCTTTGCCTGATCATCAAAATTGATAGCTCCGCTTGGGCAAAATTTTTCGCAGATCCTGCATTTTCCTTTAGCAAAATATATGCATTTGCTTGCATCAATGGCATACTTTAACGGAACAGCCTGGGGATATTTAACATAAATCGCTTTGCGCTTGCTTAATCCTTCATCATATTCATTAGGCACCTTTTTCGGGCACTTTTCAGCGCACAGGCCGCATGCAATACATTTATCAGTATCCACATAACGCGGATGCTGTGTCACACAAACACTAAAATTACCCTCCTCTCCTGAAATGGAACTGATTTCAGACAACGTAAGCAGCTCTATGTTAATGTGCCGCCCGACCTCGACCAGTTTGGGGGACAGGATGCACATTGCGCAGTCATTGGTGGGAAAGGTCTTATCCAGTTGCGACATCATTCCGCCGATCGAGCTTGACCTTTCCACAAGATAGACATAATAACCGGAATCAGCCAGATCCAGCGCTGCCTGCATTCCGGTGATTCCGCCGCCTATCACCATAACCGAGCCTGTTTTATCTTCCGACATCTTTATGTTCCTAAAGTTATTGTTAATTTGTAAGCGTTCACGGAACGTTGAAATTAGAAAATAGAAATTGGAAATTTGGCCTTCATGCTTTCACGCGGCGCACCTGCTGTGACGTGTCGCTATCACGGCGAGAGCGCCTGCGCTGCA
>JAUWQO010000075.1 GCA_030610995.1 Desulfobacterales bacterium | reverse complement strand
ATTATTGAACATTTCCGGCAATGCGTTATGCCCAAGATAGGCGGGAAAGCAAAGGCAATGGTTGTCACCTCATCCAGGCCCCATGTTGTGCGGTATAAAAAGGAATTTGATAAATACATTAAAGAAAAAGGTTATACCGATATCAAGACACTGGTTGCATTTACCGCTTTTACCGACAGAGACACGGGCATTTCCTATACCGAATATGAAATCAATAAATTTAAGGAAAAAGAACTGCCGGCAAAATTCGCTACAAATGAGTATCAAATACTGCTGGTTGCGGAAAAGTACCAGACAGGTTTTGATCAGCCGTTGCTCCATACCATGTATGTGGATAAAAAACTGTCCGGTGTAAGAGCTGTGCAGACCCTTTCGCGCTTGAACAGAATATATCCGGGGAAAGAAGATACGTTCATTCTTGATTTTGCCAATGAAGAGCAGGAGATATTAGATGCATTTCAGCCCTATTATGAGCAGACTACGCTTTTTTCGACAACCGATCCGAACAAACTCTACGACCTGAAAAACAAACTCGAAGAATTTCAAATCATTTGGCAGTCTGAAATCGATGCTTTTTCCAAAATCTTTTTCAAATCACGTAATGTGCGCAGTGCAAAAGATCACGCCATGCTTAACTCCTTCATAGATCCCGCTGTTGACCGCTTTCAGGTCATTAAAGACGAGGACAAGCAGGAAGATTTCAAACATACACTGACTGTTTTTATCCGGCTTTATGCATTTTTGTCACAGATTATGCCGTTTGCGGACATGGAGTTAGAAAAGTTTTATGCGTACGCGCGCCTTCTCCTCAACAAGCTGCCGAAGCGGGATGTTTCGGATAGATTTAAAATCCACGATGAAGTGGCTTTGGAATACTACAGGCTGCAAAAAATAAGAGAAGGCACAATTGTCCTTGAAAAAGACAGCGGGAGTGAGCTTCATCCAATAATGGAGGCAGGGACAAAAAAAGAAAAAGAAGAATTAGCCAGGCTCTCGGAGATCATTGAAATCTTAAACGATAAATTTGGAACGAATTTTACTGATGCTGACAAATATTTCTTCACTCAAATTGAAGAGGAACTGGTTGCGAATGAAAAATTATCAGAGCAGGCCAAAAACAACAGCATTGGTAATTTTAAATTCGGTTTTGAAGATATGTTCCAAAATAAATTGATAGAAAGAATGGACAGCAACCTGGATATATTTACAAAAATTATGGATGACAAAACCTTTGGAGATGTTGTGAAGGAATGGATGCTGTATAAGGTTTATCATAGGCTCAATGAAATATCGCCGGGAGTAAAGGATAACCAGGTTCATACAATTTTACATACATAATCCGACCCTGTTTGAAGGTAAACGATGAAGAAGATAAAGGACCTGCCTGCTCATAATCGCCCACGGGAAAAACTAAAGGAAAGAGGTGCATCCGCCTTAACTGATGAGGAACTGGTGGCCGCTATTCTTGGGCGGGGTGTTGAGGGACAAAGCCTTTTTACTATCTCCAAAAGTGTTGCTAAACTGATCCGCAAGCATAAAGAAAATTTATCTGTCGAACATCTCACGGCGGTGCGAGGCATGGGCCTGGCAAAGGCGGCACAAATTCTATCCGCCTTTGAACTGGCAAGACGGCATCTGATTAAAGATACTGTAAAGATAACCGGGGCTCAGGATGTGATACCGCTTTTGGCTGATATTACCGGCAAAAAGCAAGAACATTTTGTCTGCATTTCCCTTAATGGCGCTCATGAAGTCATTAAAAAAAGGATTGTAACCATTGGCCTGGTGGATCGCAGCCAGGTGCATCCGCGCGAGGTTTATGCGGATGTCATCTCCGATAGAGCTGCCGCTGTAATCTTTGCACATAACCATCCCTCGGGTGATCTGAAACCTAGCGACAGCGATCTGAAAATTCATGAACAACTAACTGAGGCAGGAAAGATCCTCGGCATCAGGATTCTTGATCATCTTATTGTGACCCGGAAGGGATACTACAGCTTTCAGGAAGCCGGGCTGATTGGTTAACATAGAGCGAAAACTTTGGATGTTATGTGAAATATTGACATTTAAGGCATCCAGTTACAGCAAGCTATTTTTTGCGGCCTTGTCTGCTGTTGTTTTTGTAGTCCATGCAGGCCCTGATAGTAAGACAGAATCGTTTTGCAAGGGAATCCTCACTTGGCAAAAACCAATTTATACATTTGAAAGTGATTACAATAAAAACCTTATTAAAATGGGTGCCCGACCGGTAAATACAGACAATGTTTCTGAGTGGGGGATGATTTTGGGATGAGTAAAGAGCATATCTATCCTCTTTACTACTTTTAAAAGAAGAAAAGAACTTATGATTAAGAAAATTAGAATTATTAAACAAGTCGGTGTATTTTCCAATTTTGACAGCGGAAACGACAAAGAATTTGACAAGCTGACTTTTGTGTATGGTTTAAATACCTACGGCAAATCAACTTTATGCGATATTTTCAAATCTCTTTCTACTGGAGATAACGAAATAATTAAAAAGCGCAAAACAAAACCGGAAGATAAAAGCAATCAACAGCAAATTGTTTTATCGGTTGATGATAACAACAGTAATTCGAAAAAAACAAAAAACATAACCTTTCAGAATGATAATTGGAACAACAACATTATAGCTGAAAATTTGGAAATTTTTGATACTGCCTTTGTTTATGAAAATGTCTTTGACGGAATTTCATTATTAGACAGCCGTGAAACAAAAGAGAATTTTTCCGACTTTATTTTGGGAGTGGAGGGCGTGAGGCTGGGGCATGAATTGGGAAAAAAGAGAAAAGCTTTGCGGGATCAAAAAAAAGAATTGAAAAATACAATCCCAGACTATGTGAAAAATGCAAATGATGCAGGAATACAGAAGTTTATAAGTTTAGAAGTAACTGAAACACTGGAATTCCTGAAGAGCGAGATCGCCTCATACACTCGCAAAAAAGATATTTTAGCAGAAAATATTCAAAATAAAGATAAAATCCTTCAATTGCCGGAACCATCAAAAATCGGAGTTCCCAATTTCGGTTCATTAACGAATGCAATAGATCATGCCAACACTATTTTGAAAACTTCTTTTGACGATCTTAAAGAAGAGGCAATTGCAAAGCTTCAGGAGCACATCAAACATTGTCTGCAAAATGACAACGAAGCAGAAAACTGGATTAAAAAAGGGCTTACCTTTGTCAGCAATGACAGTTGTCCATTCTGCGGACAGGATTTAACAAAAGCAAAAGAGCTTATCGGCACCTACCAGGCATATTTTAATCAGGAATACATAGCGTTTATTGCTAATATTGATGATAATCTTGATAGGCACATCGCCTGCGTTTTGCTGTCTATCAATTCAGAGAATACAGCAAATCGGGCCTTACTTAATTTAAAAGAGTATTCAGGTAAAATTGATACAAAAGAATATAAGAATGCTGTAAAGGCAATTGAAGATTCAACGGTGAAAATTCCTGAATTAGAAGAACAAATAACCATTGCTGTTTCAACAATTAAATCTTCTCTTGAGAAATTTTCTGAACGTAAGAAGCAAAAACCTTACCATCCAATCGAAACGATAGAAAAAACGGGCTTGATTGATATAATCGACCAATATCAAAAAATTTTACAAGAAATCGACGATAATATCGAGATCACAGTCAAGCACATCTCCACATATAAAGATAAATTCAGAAATGATACAGCAAGTGGCGAACTACAAAAATTAAAAAATATAATTCAAGAATATGAAAAGAAAAAAGCTCGGTTAGAACAAGCCGAGAAATGCAATGAATACATTAAGAGACAAGAGTCTATAGAAACCTTAACAGAAGGGGTAAATACGTTCAGTTCCAATCTGGAAAAGGACCAAAATAATTATCTTGAGAGATACTTCAATTCGATTGATTCCTTTTTCCGACAATTAGGAAGCAAGGATTATAAAATTGAAAAAAGCCGCCCCTCAGACAGAGGAGACAAAAAAGTATATGGAATTACTGTTAAATTTAAGAACAAAAAAGTGACCAATAATGATTTACCGTTTGTTTTCAGTGATTCAGACCGCAGGGCTCTTGCTTTATCAATATTCTGGGCAAAACTTAGTAATGTAGAGGATTCTGATATAACTAATAAAATTATTGTATTGGACGATCCGGTTACCAGTTTTGATGAAAATAGAATTATGAAAAACAATGACATTATCTGGAATTTTAAGGACAAGGCAAACCAGGTTATATTGCTTACACATTATCCATCTTTCGTTAAAGAATTCTACAAACGTTGTAATCCGAAGGACAGATCCAATTTTATGGAAATCAAGCAGGATAATAAAACAAGTTTCCTTGAAAAAATGGATATTGAGTTCTTCTGCTGTAATGAAATGGAGCAACAGTTTTATAGTATTTCAGATTTTATTAACAAACGGTCATCAGCAGATATTATGCCAAAACTTCGACTATATTTCGAAAACCATTTGAAAACATTGTTTTTGAAATCCATGGTTGAAAATAACTTGTTGAATCAAACACTTGAAGTAAAGATTAATAAGCTCTGTGAAATAGGGTTAATCTCTGGTGCAATAAAAAAGAGATTACATAAGTATCGACAGGAAACTAACCCGGATGCTCATATATTTCCATCAAATAATCGAGAAGATATACGGTCTTTTGCTGAAGAACTATTAAATTTTCTTTATGATATAGATTTAAAGGAACCGATTGTATAAGGCCACGACACCCACGAGAAAGTGCCAACGCGAAACGATTAAAAATACGAATCGCACTCCCTTTCCAGAGGTAGAAAATGTTTAAGTTTATTCATGCCGCCGATATCCACCTTGACAGTCCTCTGAAAGGGCTGGAAGTTTACCAGGATGCTCCTGTAGACCAGATTAGGGGCGCAGTAAGACGTGCCTTCGATAATCTCGTGGATCTTGCTATCCAAGAAGAATCGGCTTTCGTCCTTTTAGCGGGTGATCTCTTTGACGGAGACTGGAAGGATTACAACACCGGCATTTATTTCATAAATCGAATGGGCCTGCTAAGAGATGCCGGTATTCAGGTCTTTATTGTATCCGGGAACCATGATGCGGCCAGCCAAATCTCTCGCGTCCTCCACCTTCCCGACAACGTAACACTTTTTTCACACAAAAAGGCAGAAACCAGAATTCTTGATAACCTCAATGTGGCTATTCACGGCCAGAGTTTTCCCTCACGGATAGTTTCCGAAGATCTGACACAAAATTACCCTCAAGGAGAATATGGCCTTTTCAACATCGGGCTTTTGCATACGGCCCTGACGGGTAGACCAGGACATGAGCCTTATGCCCCATGTACACTGGATGCACTGCGATCCAAGGGATATCAGTATTGGGCACTGGGACATGTCCATCAGCGCGAGGAAGTGTCCCGGGAACCATGGATCATTTTTCCGGGAAACATCCAGGGAAGACACATTCGCGAAACCGGACCCAAGGGTTGTACGATGGTTACTGTGGACGAAGGGCAGGTCTTGGAAGTCGAGCATCATGATATTGACGTTTTACGCTGGGCAGTTTGTCGGGTCGACCTAAACGAATGCGAAACACATGAAGAATGTCTTGATCGAGTGCGACAGTCCTTGGAAGACGAACTTGGCCGGGCCGAAAGTCGCCCAATTGCAATTCGCCTGATTCTGGAAGGTGTAACGTCTCTTCATGGACACCTCCACGAAAGGGCAACCCACTGGATGGAGGAGTTCAGGGGGATTGCCGCGAGCCTAATCGAGGTCTGGCTTGAAAAAATCCTTCTCCATACACGTAAAAAAGTTTTTCCAGATGAGGTTTCTGCTGACGGATCCCCTATATCAGTCCTCATTAAGGCAGTTGAAGACCTCAGACTCGGAAGCCAACGTCTCCTTGACCTCAAGCCGGAATTTGAACAGCTACGCAGTAAACTCCCTCCAGACCTCCTGAGCGATGAAGATCCCTTTAATCTTCGAGAGGAAGAGATGGAGGCCTTGTGTGAAGATGTCAAAGAGCTATTGATGGGAAAAATGCTGCGACAGGAGGGGCGTCATGAGGATTAAAAAGCTCGATCTCAGGGCATTTGGCCCTTTTGCCGACTGCGTGATTGATTTCTCTTCGGAGTATCCAGGATTGCACATTGTATATGGCTCCAATGAAGCCGGCAAAAGCAGTTGCCTCCGTGCACTCAATTCTCTTTTCTTCGGCATCCCACCGCGAACTAATGATAATTTCCTTCATCCTTATGACCAACTTCTAATCGGTGGCTGTCTTCAGAGAGAGGACGGCCATGAGCTTACCCTCTTCCGTCGGAAGAAAATGAAGTCCGATCTGTTCGATCAAAATGATAATCCGCTTGATCCGGTACTTCTCGCCCCATTTCTGCAAGGTATGGAACAGGAAATGTTCGAGTCTCTCTACGGGATTGATCATGAGGCCCTAATTCGCGGTGGTCAGGATATACTCGACCAGAAGGGGGATGTAGGGCAGGCTATTTTTGCTGCAGGTGCAGGACTTACATCCTTGCATGCGCTTCTTGAGGAACTTGAAAAGGAAGGAGATGACCTTTTCAGGCCACGTGCATCCACGAAGGCTATTAATGAAGCTCTTTCTCAATACCGAGATTTACAAATACAAGTGAAGCAAGCTCTTCTCACCAGCCGGGAGTGGCAGGAGCATAGAAAAGCTCTCCAAAAGGCGGAACGGGGCCAGGTAGAAACCAAAGTCTTAGGCAGAGAAAAAGATCGTGAAAAACATCGCCTTGAGCGGTTGCGGCGAGCATTGCCTCATCTTAGCCAGCATAAGATCTTGATGGAAAAGCTGGCAGATCTTGGCGAAGTAATTGTATTACCGGCGGATTTTAGGGAGCAACGCAAGAACCTTGAACAGGAAAGAAATGAAACTGCAAACCGTCTCGATGCATCGACTTACAGACTTGAGGAACTTCAGAAAAAAAAGGAAGGGGTTTCTCTTCAACAAGATCTCCTAAATCGGGCCGATGAGATTGAAGAAATGTATCAACGTTTAGGGGAATACCGCAAAGCCATGGGCGACCGGCCCATGCTGGAAGGCATGAGGATCAGTCACAAGACCGATGCAGCGGCGCTGTTGAAGCAGATTATTCCCGATTTGACGTTAGACCATGCCGAAACGCTGCGGCCCGGACTCTCAAAAAAGAAAACAATTTATAATCTTAGCACCCGACATAAGGCCCTGCTCCAAAACATCGAACAGTCAGATCGTGAAATCCGAAAACATGAAACAGTATTGGAGAAAACCCGTGAAGGTTTTTCCCAACTACCCTCTGCACGCGATCCTCAGGACCTGGTTCAGGTGGTCAAGCTGGCACAAAAGGCCGGTGATATAGATGTCGAATTGAACGACAGAAGACGTGCATTGAAGATTGCAAATGAGACTTGCAAGGACGAACTGAGCCATCTGGGCCTTTGGAGCGGTCCCATAGAGCAGGTGGGAAAGTTGGCTATTCCCATGCAGGAAACATTGAACCGCTTTGAGGAAGAACTGGATTCAATCCATGATAACAGCCAACAAATTCAAAAAGAGAAAGAGAAGTTAAAGAGAGAGTTCCATCAGCTTTCGACCCAGCTACAAGAAATACAGTATGCCGGAGAGGTGCCTGCCGAAAAGGACTTGATTCAGATTCGATCCAGGCGAGATTTTGGGTGGCAACTGCTTCGACGGCAATGGATAGAGGATGAAGATGTCGCCGAAGAAGCCAATGTGTTTTCTCCAGAGGCTCCGTTGCCCGACAGTTATGAAAAGCTCGTCGACGTCTCAGACCAGACAGCAGATAGACTGCGCAGGGAGGCAGACCGTGTTCAGAAACACGCTTCATTAAAATCACAAATCGAAAATATTGAAAACCGTCGGTCGGACCTGGATATCGAGAGTAAGAGACTCGACTCCGATTTCGCCGATGCCGATCACCGATGGCATGAACTCTGGGCAACCTGCGATATTATTCCATTGTCGCCACGCGAGATGAGGCAATGGCTTTCCGGCTTCGAAAAACTCCGTTTCAAGGTCGCTGAGGCTGAAAAAGCCATCGGAGAAATTGTCGAAAAGGAAAAACGCCAGCGAGAACTGCGAGATAAGCTGGGTGAGGAACTCCAAAAGCTGGGCGATAATCAGGACTTTAAAGGACATGGATTAACTCCGGTTCTTCTGCATGCTGAAACACTTTTGGATTCCGTTAAGAGCGATCAGGCTAAGCGGGAGAAGCTGGAAAGCAAGATTGATGATCTCCAAGAGGCTCTGAGAATTGCTGAAAATGAGAGAAAAAAAGCTGAGCAGAAACTCGACCAATGGCGAGCCAAATGGGCAGAGGCTTTAGCTCCTCTGGGACTCGGCCCCGGTACGAACCCTGACGAGGCAAACGATTTTATCGACACCCTGCAAAACTGCCTTGATAAGTTGGGGGGGGCAGAAGATTTCCGTAAGCGTATTGACGGAATTGATCGGGATAATCAGAGCTTTAAAAAGGATCTGGCGCATCTGCTTGAGCAGGTCGCTACTGATCTCCAAGATATCGAGATAGTTCAAGCTGTTTCCGATCTGCAGGCTCGTCTTAATGGTGCGCGACAGGATCAAGCGGTTTTGAAACAGTATCTTGAAGAAATCGAAACCCTTGAAAAGGAAATCCTTCAAGCACAAATATCTTTAAACAGCAACAAGGAGCGGGTGGCCGCTCTTCTTTCGATGGCAGGTTGTGAAAAAGAAGAAGATCTGGATGAAGCCGAGCAGCGCTCCCACGAATACGTGCAACTGAAAGAGAAACTTTCGGATTTGGAGTCCAATCTGGCGCAAATTGCCGAGGGAGTGACATTTTCAGAACTTGAGCAGCAGGCACAGGACGTTGATCCTGATGCCCTCCCGGGACAAATTCAAGCGCTTTCTCATGAGATCGAGGACAGGCTTGATCCTGAAATCCAGCAACTGACAGAGACCATAGGGCGGGAAAAAAATGAAATGGCAAAAATGGACGGCAGCGCCCGCGCGGCGGAGCTTGCAGACGCCTCGCAACAGGTCTTAGCCAAGATTCGACGCCTGACTGAGCGTTTCATCCGTGTTAAGCTCTCGACCAAAATCCTCTTGGATGTGATTGAAAGCTACACAGCCGAGCATCAGGACCCTGTGCTTAAGATAGCGTCCAGTTATTTCAAGAAAATCACTTTGAGCTCCTTTACCGGGTTACGCACAGATATCGACGACCAGGGAAAGGCAATCCTTATTGGAGTTCGCCCGGATGGAGCCTGGGTCAAGGTGGAGGGGATGAGTAACGGTACCCGTGATCAGCTATATCTTGCCTTGAGGCTTGCAACCTTGGAATGGCGCTTGAAGTCCAGCGAATCCATGCCTTTTATTGTCGACGATATTCTGATTAACTTTGACGATGAACGCGCTACAGCTACACTTAAGGCACTTGCCGAGCTGGCCGAAAATAACCAGGTCATACTCTTTACCCATCACATGAGGATCGTTGAAATCGCCCGAACAATGGATTCTAACCAAAGGGTATTTATCCATGAAATTTGAAGCCTTTTTGAAGTATCCCTCTGAATTAGATAATAGGTTTGTTTCTTGGCTCCGGTTATTCAGATCATTTAGTGTCACATCTTGCTCAGCGCATTAGTTGGAAACAGATGCTATTGAAGCAGGTAGTATCCATAGAATTATAAATTTCTAAAACCTATTGAAATAATTATAAAATATGACACATCAGTATGCAAAAACAATTCGTAAAAAGCTGCGGGAGCTGGTCGGTCTTGCGCATGAGCAGGAATTATTCACCCATCAATCGCCTCAAAAACTCAAGATCCTTCGCTAACATGCCTTGATTGAGAGCGCTGTTTCTTTTTATCGAGTATTTCGTGGAAAACTTCAATCTATTTGTATTGCATAACCATACAATTGTATGATATAGGCATACATTATGAATATTTTAGCGGAAATATTATCATCTAAGATCCGGGCGGAGATATTTCGCCTGCTCTTCGGAACAAGTGTCGAAGAGTTGCACATGCGTGAGATTGAAAGACGTTCGGGATATGCCATAGGGACGATACAGACAGAACTGAAAAAACTGTTGCGCCTGGATTTGGTTAAGAAACGAAAAGACGGGAACCGCCTTTACTACCGAGCCAACAAAGAGCATCCTCTATATCCTGATATTCGGAGTCTTGCCCTGAAAACAATCGGGTTAGTGGATATTCTAAAAAATGCATTAAGACAGGATTCAGATATCAGCATAGCTTTTGTATTCGGGTCCATTGCCTGTCATGAGGAAATGGCAGGAAGCGATGTGGATTTAATGGTCATTGGGAAACTGGGATTGAGGAAATTAACCGGTATGTTATCAGGAGTGCATGAGCAAATCGGCAGAGAAATCAACCCGCATATTTTAAGTGTAGAAGAGTTCATAGAACGAAAAGCAAAGAAGGAACACTTCATCACCCAGGTACTTGAAGCGCCCAAGATCTTTATCATAGGAAATAAAAATGAGCTTGAATCAATGGGTTGATAATGGCTGGTTGCGCCATCATAAAACCAGTAAAGAAGAGATTGAGAATTTAGTTACGATCATTGATCGTGATTTAAAAGATGCAAAAGGAGGCATCTCCGATGACTGGCGGTTCGGGATTGCTTATAATGCAGCACTCAAGCTATGTACGATCCTCCTCTACGCTGAAGGCTTTAAAGCAGAGAGAACATTACAACACTACCGCACCATTCAGGCATTGCCTTTAATACTTGGGAACAAGAGAAAGGATGATGCAGAATATCTGAATTCATGCAGATCAAAAAGAAATATAGTGGAGTATGACTATGTTGGAGGCGTCACAGGACATAATGCCGATGAACTTATTGAGTTTGTGAAAGAATTGAAAGCAGACGTTTTGGAATGGCTAAACAATAATCACCCGGAACTGGCCTTTCAGAAAAAAGATTGAAAAAAGAAAAGCAGATGGCACAATCACCTGATGAAAAGACTTATGTGGAAATGCCTTTTATTGAGCATTTCGTGGAGAGCTGGAATCCGGAGTCCGTTTTGCACAACCTATGCGCTTTTGCCAATGACTTCCACAATCTTATGGGTGACTATATTTTCCTTGATATTGCCGATGCCAACGACTCTCCGGCTCCTCGTTTTAAGACTGATGATGATCGAACATACTTTGTGAGTTATTTTCCTGCTCATCCCCTTGCAGTTTCGAAAGAGACCGCACAAGTCGGGACCAAGTCACCGCACAAGTCACCGCACAAGTCACCGCACAAGTCTTGAATTTTTGCCAAGAGCCGCGCAAGTTCTCAGAAATTATGGAATTGATTGGTCTTAAACACTGGAAAACTTTCCAGGCAAACTATCTAAAACCTTTGCTCCAACAAGAGTTGCTTGCTATGACCATTCCTGAAAAACCAACAAGCAGTAAGCAGCGGTATGTAACGACCGAAGCAGGGAGAGAGGCCTTAAAAACATGGACAAATTTTTAAAAGCTTTTCCAATTTTGCACGCAGTGTGTGCAGAATTGAGGCTTTTAGAAAAAGGTCAGCCAGCGCGTGACCAATTGCCAACTGTGGAAAACCTCTCCGCACTGCGGAGCGAATTGAGATGGACTCATTATAAATAAACGGAAAGAAACTATTATGATGACATTGCGGCAATTTTCTGCGGAGCCATCCACAATTCCAACCATTACAAGTTGGTATCTGGCCGATTTGAGTAAATAACAGGGCAAGCAGGAATTGTTCACTCATCAATCTCCTCAAAAACTCAGGATTCTTCGCGAATATGCCTTGATTGAGAGCGCTATTTCTTCGAACCGCATTGAAGGTATAAATGTTGACCGGTCCCGGATTAATACCCTTATTTTGGGAAAACCGCTTTTGAAGGACAGGGATGAAGAGGAGGTTCGAGGCTACCGTGACGCTTTGGCGAAAAAAGGGGTAATACCCTTAAAAAGAGGTAATAAAGAGGGTAATAAAAGGCGTATGGCACAATCACCAGATGAAAAGACATATGTGGAGATTCCCTTTATCGAGCAGTTAAAGGCAATGGGGTGGGAACATATTGATGGTGATATTGATGTGCCATATCTAACGGAGCGGGAACAAAGGCGTGCCATTGCTCTTGATATCCATAAAATCCTTCGACCTGCGGCAACTGATCTTGAAAAGAAAAACAACGAGGTTCAGATCGTCTGCAAAGGCAGGCTGGTTAAGGGGGATTCCTTATGGGTGGAGTATCGAGGCGAAACATTGCCCATTGATTTTATCTTCGGCACCCCCATAAAACAGGAAATCAGAGGGTTTCCGATTTATACTGTAAGCTTTAATCTGTCGAGCTAACAGGCAGGCAGATTTAATCTTAATAATTGTGTTGGATAACTATCTAATTCCATGGTATATATCAAACTTATATAGAAAATATTCAGGGAGGTGTTTTAATGCTTAATCTAAAAGAACAGACCATAAAGGAACTGAATGAATTAAAGCCCCAGGCATTGGCGAAAGTATATGACCTGATAACCGAGCTAAAGCGGACGAATCAGGCCCAAAAAAGCAAACCGGCTGCCGCTGATTATATAAAGGTGAGGGAGGCGTTAAAACAATGCAAAGGGTCTCTATCTGAAGATATAATACTGGAAAGAGAAGACAGGATATGAATCTATTCTTTGATACCTCAGCGCTGGTAAAGTTTTTCCATGAAGAAGAAGGGACAGATATTGTTACGGATTTGATCCTTGAGCAGAATAATGAAGTATGGATTTCAGAGCTGGGACGGCTGGAATTCATAAGCGCCGTTTTCAGGAGATTTCGTAACAAAGAACTGGATGAAGGGCAATTGAACACGGCAGTCGATTCTTTTGAGAATCAAATTGCCGGATTCAATGTCGAACCTTTAGGGCATGCTGTTCTTGAGCAAGCTGAGCTTTTTATTAAAAAGCATGGGAGAACTTACGGCCTCAAGGCTTTGGATGCATTACATCTTGGCGCTTTTAGTCTCATATCTGAAAAGGATTGGTCTTTTGTGGTGGCTGATGACAACCTTTGCAAGGTTGCGGAAGTCATTGGTTTTACCACTATAAATCCCTTGAAGGAAAGCGCAAAGTGAGCGGGGTGAACGTCTGATTTGAACCGCAAATCTCAAGCATCATGTGCAATGTTGTCCGGGAAAATAGGTTTAGGCTGGGCGCCGTAAATGCAAATCAAAAAAGACACAAAAGAAGAATGTGGAAGAATGGGGTCAAGTCCGCTCTTGACTCTTGTTTACCCTATCAGCCACCCTATTGACACACCTTTTAAGCGATTTTTTGCTTAATTTAGCTTAAAGCAAAGTCACAGAAGTAGGGGACGCCCTTTAGTTTTGCAGTTTTCGAGTAGGAAGTAGGGGACGCCCTTGAGTAGGAAGTAGGGGACGTTATGTTGTGAGTCTGATTATGTTGTGGGTTTTAGCCTTTAAAAAAGGAGGGGGACGTCCTTAAATACTCAAATAACTCAATCGTCCAGATGACAACCTGCTTCTTTCGCTATCTTCT
>JAUWQO010000082.1 GCA_030610995.1 Desulfobacterales bacterium | reverse complement strand
TCCCCCAATCCCTCAATCCCTCAATCCCTCAATCCCTCAATCCCTTAATCCCTCAATCCCTCAATCCCTCAATCCCTTAATCCCTCAATCCCTCAATCCTTAAAGCTGTTTCAGCCTCTTTTCTATCATCAAAGGAGATGGTTTTACTGCCGATTATCTGATAGGTTTCATGGCCCTTGCCTGCTATCAAAACAATATCGTCCGCCCGGGATATTGTAATGGCAAGCTCTATAGCCTTTCTACGATCAGGTTCCACAACATATCCTTTTTCACCCCCACCCCCGCCCGCCTCGCAAGCGAGAGCGTTGCGGGCAGGCAAACCCTCCCCCATTGACGTTTTTCTCATTCCATCAAGCACCTGCGCAATGATATCCATAGGCGCCTCTGTGCGTGGATTATCCGATGTAATAACAGCAATGTCGCATAACCTGCCGGCGATTTCACCCATTTGATGTCGCTTACCTTTATCCCTGTCGCCTCCGCAACCAAATACGCAGATTATTCTTCCCTGAGCTATTGATCTTAGAGCCCCCGATCTTAAAATTGATCTTAAAGAGGATAAAACATTTTCCAGAGCATCAGGAGTATGCGCATAATCTACATATACAAAACGCCCGGCAGTATTTGGAATAGCTTCAAGCCGTCCTGGTATGCGGGTGACATCCTCTATTCCGGCTTTTATGACATCAAGCGGCAGATTTAAAGCAATGCCGATACCTGTAACGCTTATTATGTTTTTCAGATTATGCTTGCCGACAAGGGATGATCTGAAATCAAAATCCCCTTTTATGGTTGAAAGTCTTCCCGCAATGCCGCTCGGTTCGTACTTGATGTTAGAATGCCTGATCATATTGTCCGAAAGTTCAAAGACTTCCACCTTTGAGCTTTCACCTTTCAGCTTTGAGCTTTGAGCTTTGAGCTCCAACGCGAGTTCCTTCCCCCTTGCATCATCGCAATTAATTACAGCCAGAGTTCGACCTTTTTTTGGGCCGGATATTAGATTTTCTGTAAAAAGCCTTTTCTTGCATGACCAGTAGGAATCCATACCCCCGTGATAATCAAGATGGTCCTGAGTCAGATTGGTAAATACACCGACATCAAACCAACAATTTGCAATCCTGTGCTGGTCAATGGCATGTGATGAAACCTCCACAACAACATGTGTAATGCCCTGGTTCAGCATCTCGGCGAGAATTCTCTGAAGATCAAGCGATTCAGGCGTTGTAACAGGGCTATTAAATATTTTGCCTGAATAACGGTAATTTATTGTTCCTATAACGCCGACCCTGAAACCGGCCTTTAAAAGTATACTTTCGATCAAATAGGCTGTGGTAGTTTTGCCGTTTGTGCCGGTTATTCCTATTAAAAACAAATCTTCCGAGGGGTTCCCATAAAAGGCGGCAGAGATGGCAGATAGAGCCTTCCTGGTGTCTTCAACCTCGATAATTATTGAATCCCGCTCAACCGGCTTTTGTGTAATAATTGCCGATGCGCCATTTGCCAATGCCACGTCAACATAGTCATGACCATCCGTCACATGGCCCTGGATGGCCACAAATATCCCGCCCTGCTTAACATCCTGTGCTCTACAATGGATTGAAACTACTTCAGCCTTCTCCATTCCATCCTCTTTTTTTTTACAGGAAACATTCTTTACATTAATCGATTTAAGCAAATGCGAAAGTTTCACGCTGAAGCCTTTGAAAAATGGTAAGCGTTCACGGAACGTTCAATTTCACCTGCTCCATTAAATCTATTCAGACCAGCCCGTCTATTAACACGACTACCATTATTAGTAGCGGGCAGGTTCATATAATTCAGGGTTTCAACGGCGATCTTTTTAAATGTGGGGGCTGCGACAATACTGCCCAAATACTCTTGCACGGGCTCGTCAATTACAACCAGAACAGCTATTTCAGGATTTTGTGAAGGAGCAAACCCGACAAATGATGCTATATATTTATCTTTGGCATATGTTCCTTTTTCATCAATTTTCTGGGCCGTACCGGTCTTGCCGCAAACAGAATAAGCTTCGAGCGCTGCATTGACCCCTGTGCCTCCATCGTTGGTTACAGATTCCATTATCTTTTTCAAGGTTCTCGCTGTTTGGACAGAAACAACCCTTCTAACCTCACAACGGCCTGAATTTTTTATCAAACGTCCATTCTGATCCATTATGGCCTGCACAATATAAGGCTTCATGAGAATCCCCTTATTGGCAATCGCGCAAGTGGCTGTTATAAGCTGAAGCGCTGATACGGAAATGCCCTGCCCGAATGAAATTGCTCCGGCATCTATTTCTGACCATCGCTTATATGGAGCCATGCTTCCGGCTGTTTCCCCGGGACAGTCTATTCCGCTCTTTTTGCCGAAACCAAAATCGCTCAGAGTCTTATAAAGCAAATCCGGCCCAATTGTTTCACCAACCTTCACCATGCCGATATTGCTTGAATATTTAACGATCTGCTCCAAGGACATCCAACCGTGAGGCCTGGTGTCATGAACAATATTTTTTCCGATTCTGTATGCGCCGTTTTCGCAATAAAAGATAGTATCCTGTGTGCATTTTCCTGACTCTAACGCCGCTGCTGCGCTGAAGATTTTCATGGTTGAGCCGGGTTCAAACTGATCGGCTATTGCTCTGTTTCTCCACACCTCCTGTTTAAAATTTCTAAAAGTATTAGGGTTAAAAAAGGGATAGTGCGCCATAGCCAATATAGCCCCTGTTTTTGTGGCCATTACTATCGCTATCCCGGACTTGGCGGAAAATCTATCAACCGCTTCCTCAAGAGCGCTCTCCGCTATGTACTGTATTGTCCTGTCAATAGTGAGAATAAGGTTGTTTCCGCCAAAATCTCCGGCCTCTGTTTTCCCGCCGTTAAATCCACGGCCAAATGCATCCTTTAAAACCGTAAGTTTATCCGCACCCCTTTCAAGATAATTGTTATAATAAAATTCAATCCCTTCGAGACCATAGCCATCTATGCCTGAAAATCCGAGCACCTGTGCCGCAAGGGTTTTATTTGGATAAAAACGCTTATTTTCAGGTATAAAATCTATACCTTTCAGATTTAAATTCTTTACACGCTCTGCCTCCCTCGGTGTGACATGACGCTTTACCCATACAAACGATCTTTTTTTTGAATTTAGTTTCCTGTAAAGAGATCTTCCATCAATTTTTAGCGCCCTTACAATAAGCTTAGCCGCAGCCCCTGGTTCCGAAATATTTTTGGGATGTGCCGCTATCGATGTCACGTCTATGCTGACCGCTATTTCTCTGTGATTTGCATCATATATGATTCCGCGCTTTCCCGGGGATATAAAAGCTTTTTCATATTGGTCGGCAGCCTTTTGAGACAGCCACGGACCGCAAAAAACCTGCAGGTATACCGCCTTTGCCCCTATTGCCACTAAAATGATGCTGAAGATAAAACCAATAATTATAGAACGCAGTCCGATACGCCTTTGTTGAAAATCCCTGCCGCTTACTGCGGATAATTTTCGAAGTTTTGGTTTCATGGAATTATAATAATCTGTTTTGGAGTCGGCCTTGTCAGATTGAGCTTGCGGCTTGCTATTTCTGCAAGCCGTTTCGGAGATTTCAGACGTGCAAGCTCAATTTTTAATTTGTTTTGCAAGGTTATAATTCTTTGATTATTATTTATTTCTTTTGTTATCTCATATCCGATCCTTACACATTGAACTCTGCACCAGGTATAAGAAAAAAGTTCGGCAATGAAGATCAACAGTAAAGCAAGCCAGACTCCGGTTAGTTTTAATTTGCGAAAATTATTTTGCGCCCTCTTTTTCATTATATTATGTAACTACCCAGACACCTTGCCACAAAGACCCGACTTATAAAATCCCAAATTTCAAGTATCAAATTACAAATAAATCCCAAATTTCAATATTCAATGACCAAAACATGTTTGGAGTTTTAAGCTTAGGTCATACGGGTTTGCGATTTTGAATTTTGGTCATTGTAATTTATTTGATATTTATTATTTGTTATTTAGAATTTGTAATCAATTGAGACCCCTGACCTCTTCTTAATGTAAGCTTTGGCTCAATTAAGATTGAATTGTTGCTATATTTTTTCGCAAGCTCTTAGTTTTGCGCTTCTTGCCATGGGATTGACTGCTATCTCTTCTTCAGTCGGCCGCAATACTTTCCTGGTCAAAGAGCGGACAACCCTTTTTGGGTTACAAACACATTTTGGAAAATCCGGCGGACAAATGCACTTGCCCTCCAGAGCTTTTATTCGATGTTTTACAATTCGATCTTCAAGGGAATGGAAAGATATTATACAAAGACGGCCTTTGGGCCTTAAGAAATTTACGGCCTTTTCCATAAATGAATCGAGCAGTTCAAGTTCTCTATTGACAGCAATCCTAAGAGCCATGAACACTCGAGTGGCAGGATGAATTTTCTGGGTAAATAAATATTTCTTTGGGACAGAATCACATATTATTTGAACTAAATGCCTGGTCGAACAGATCCTTTTTAGCTTTCTTGCCTTTACGATGTTATGTGCTATTTGTTTTGACCAGCGCTCCTCACCGTACTCCTTAAAAAGTTTTTTCAGACCTTTTTCATCCATCCTGTTTACCAAATCTTCGGCTTTTACTTGCAAGTTAATGTTCATACGCATATCCAGAGGCTCGTCTTTTTTGAAACTAAAGCCTCTGCCGCTTAATTCGAGTTGATAAAAGGAAACTCCAAGATCTAAAACAATGCCGTCTACTGCATCAATATTTATCTGTGAAAGAATTGCCGGAAAATTAATAAAATTTTCGTGAAAAAGACGGACATTTGATTCATATGGCCTCAGGGCCTTCTTTGCATTTAATATTGCAGCCTTATCCTGATCTATTCCGATCAATAATCCGCCTGGAATAATTTTTTCCACAATGGCAAGAGCATGGCCCGAGCCGCCAAGCGTGCAGTCAACATAGGTTTTCCCGGGAATACAATTCAGAAAATGGACCACTTCGCTCAGCATGACTGGAATATGTTTGTATGGCATTGGATTAAAGCCCTAATTTTGCTATTTCGTTGCTTACATCCTCCTTTTTCATATCCTCTTCTATCTGCATCACTTCCCGCTCATATTTTTCTTTTGACCATATTTCAAAATGAACAATTTGACCGACAAGCACGATCTCCTTCTCAAGCCCGGCATACTGCCTTAATACCGGCGGGACCAGGATACGCCCCTGCTTATCACACATGCAATCAGATGCTCCACCAATAAAAACCCTCCTGAAACGTCGCATAGATTCACTGGTCTGCGCTAAGGACAATATTTTGGATTCAATTTCACCCCACTGATCAAAAGTATATGCAAACAGGGAACCGTCCAGCCTGGTAACCATTGCACCGTCACCACCGCCATCCTTAATGACATCACGAAACCTGGCCGGAATTATGACGCGTCCTTTTGAATCGATTGTATTATAGGAACTGCCCCTGAACATATAACACCCCAATTATCCACTTTTATCCACTTTCTGCGGATAAAAGTACATTTCAATCAAGGTGTCAAGAAAAAAATGAAAAAAACATATTTTTTTATAATGATTTACTAAAGTTAAAGCTAATAATTCGGATTGATTTTAGGTGGGAAATTGTGGGGTTATTTTGAAAGATGAACGTCCCTCCTGGGCAAAAACAACTTAGCGCTTATGGGGGGCTGTACAGGAAATGTCAACCTCTCCAATTTTTAATTGCTTTTCCATCACTTTTCGCATAGCATTTTTTTGATGAAGATTTTTCGGGTTTTACTCATTCGTCCAATTTGCAATATTGGACAAAAACTATTATTTCTTTTGATTTCAATATAATTGATAACAGTTGTGAGTAATTGATGCAAGTAAAAAATGCATCAACCCGGAGAATCTCCACACTTTTAAAATGCTATAACTAACTATTTATATTGGCCGTATTTACTTTTCGTTCAGGCACTAGGCTAATTGTAAGGATAACCACCGTGGAGGAAAAATATGAAGATTGAAGATTTTGATTTCAATAAAGAAAGACGTATTTCTATAGAGTTTGGTACCCAATTGCAAGTTGAGATTGACGGGGTCAGTTTTAATTTTAAAAGCACCTTGATTGGGATAGAACCCAATAAATATCTAATTATAAATGCCCCTGTTACGTTACCCTATAGCAGTATCAAGCATAAATTTTTTCGAGGAAACAAAATTATTGTCCGGTACTTATATAAAGGCACTGTTTTTGGATTTCAATCCGAACTTATTGAAGACATTTATAGACCCTTAAGATTACTATTCGTGAAATATCCAGAGATGATTGAAGAGCACAATCTTCGTTCTCAAGAAAGAATTGATTGCTTTTTCCCTGTTAAAATAAAAACCAAGAGTCAAGAGAGAGATGGGGTTATATTAGATATAAACAAAGGAGGATGTTGTTGTGTGTCTGAGAAAACAGTTAACGATGAAGAATTGTTATCCGTTCAGATAGATGAAGAGGTTGACTTAAGGTTTCAATTTCCTCAGATAGAGGGTGAACAGGTAGTCTTGGGAAAAGTAAAAAGTATCAGGAGGGATAAGAAACAGATAACTCTTGGAATTATGTTCCATGAAATTGAAGATATAATTATTCAGTATATTAAAGAATTGCCCAAATCAAAATAGAAACAACGCAATGACAGCTCGCGACTACGGGTTTTCGTTCAGGCATTAATCCCCATGCTACTGCCTACCTTCTTAGGATCGACCTTTTGGGTTGGCTGTTCCAATGTTTTCATGGGCTCTTGTCCTCTTCATCATTCACCTGACGTTTTTTTATTTTTTGCTTGAATAAAAGGCAGTCTTTGCCCTGAGTGCTGCTTTGAACTACTGCTGAGGGCACTTGCAGGCTTTTAAAATCCATCGCCCGACAGCCATGGGGAAAGTTTTTATCCCACGTAACGTAATAATGTTCACATTTGTAGCAGTCAATCATCTTCAACATCCCGCGAAGCGCCTGAGGTATTCTGATGGACATGACATCTCCGGCTGCAACAATTATTTTTAATATAACATCATTGCAAAGGAAAACGCAAGAATTGCGTTATTCGTAACACTTTAGCCCTTTGAAAAAAACCAGACAGGATAACAGGATAAACAAGATTTTATTTAAAGTGCACAAACAAAGTTAACTCTCATTCTAACTATCCAGTAAATCATAAAATATAATCACAACATAAAAAAGGTGCGTATCAGATTGAAAATTGTATTATTGCCGAGTAAGTTTTCAATTAGGTTTATTATAACAGTTCATCCTTATGTGATAAAGATAAACTCTGCGTTCTCCGCGACTGGTGAACTATTACGGTTTATTTAATATTTTTTTGGGAGTACAAAGTTGAAATCACGTGCAGCGCAGGCGCTTGCGCCGCGTGAACGCAAAGTAAAGGATTTTGATAAAGATTTACAGGATGAGTTTTGATGTTTTAATCCTGAATATCCTGTTAATCCTGTCAAAGTCTCTTTGAAAAACCTAAATTGTTGCGCAAATTCAAGTAAGCGTTTCCGTGCGTTTCCGTTGACAGGTTTTCCATTATAATATACAGATTATCCGTACAGAAGGAGTAAAAAGATCAAAGGGGGTTTTAAAGGACATGGGAGATGATAAAAGAAGAAGAACGAGGGTTCATTTTAAGACACAGGTGGTCTTAAAGACGGGTATTTCTGAAATCAAGGCAGGTGCAAAATCCTCAGATATTAGCATGAAAGGCATGTTCATTAGTACCGACGAAAAGATTCCGGTAGGGACACCCTGTGATATAGAAATTGTGCTGTCGGGTACCACCAGCAAACTTGCCTTAAATATAGAGGGTGTGATTGCCCGCCAGGATAAGGAGGGCCTTGGGATTACGTTCGACTCAATGGATGTTGACAGTTACTTTCATCTCAAAAACATTGTCATGTATAACGCCTCAGACCCGGATGTCATCGAAAAAGAGATGTTTTCATAATAGAGAAAATACAAAACAGCATTAATAAGGGTCAAAGGCAGACCCCTTCTTTTCCATCTTTAGAAAGATTTTCAATGCGCAAAATACTTTTCCTGCAGTTGCATGTTCATTCAAACAGGTCGCATGATTCCTCAACATCGATATCGGAGTATGTTTCCTACCTCCATAATCATACACTTGATTTTGACTGTGCCATATTGGGGATTACAGATCACAACATCTTGCCAATAAAGATGAAATATGCCCTAGAATACAGCACCAGTCGGGTAATCGTTATCCCTGGTATACAGTGGCGACTTCGTCAGAATGTGTTTGAACGACTTACGAAGAGATCGACCCGCAGGGAGATACTGACATTAGGTAACCATGATGATCTCCGTGGCTATGTAATGGAAAAAACCCGATACCGCATAGCAGAAAACGAAGAGATAATGAGTCATTGGGAAGAGGAGGAACTGCTAAACTATATGGCGCACAACTCTAATCTGGCACTTATTGTACCTCATCCAAAACACTTCATTGTCGATTACTACGGACGGAGCGAGATAAAGAATTTTAAGAAAAAGATGGATGCCCGTGGTATCATCGCCCCATTTTTTGTTGAAGTTAAGACTGGGTATGACTTTTTCCCCAGGATTTACTCCAGATACGAGAGTGAGTATTGTATTCTTGGAGGATCAGATGCACACGAAATAAAAGGTTTGTTTGGCACCAAATCGATGCTATCTGTGAAAACGACCATTCCAGTCAAGAACACTCTTTTGGAGTCTTGGGAGAAAACGTCAAAGGAGCGCGTGCTTGCCTCCTTTGAGCAGATTGTGACTGAAATACTCTCTGTTTTGGAAAGGGGCAACAAACAGATTACAATAGAGAAACACTATGGACGATCAGCAGCACAACTTGTAGGGTTGATTCCCCGTTTTGTGCGGAGGAGATTTGATGATTTCCCTCGGAATTTTTTTAAATAAATTCTATATTGTTGAATGGGAATAGATACTAAACTTATGCGACATCTCATTGACATTAGAGGGAGGAATCAAAATGAATACGCTCGAAATAGAGAAAATGAGCACGATAGAGCGTCTTAAGGCTATGGAGGCTCTTTGGGATTCGTTTATGGAAGAAGAATCCGAAATTGATTCCCCGGAATGGCATCGGGACATCATTGAAGAGAGAAAAAGAAAGATCGAAAACGGTAAAGCAGAATTTATTTCTCTTGAAGAGTTAAGGGCGAGTCGTAAATCATGTGTAAGCTTGAATTTTCACAGTTTATGATAATATCGAGCGAGAACTTATAAAATTATGCATAACCAGCGGGTGAACCTGACAGCGAGAAACGCTACGGCCTAAACGGGCATGTTCGGATGGCGCTGCAAGTTACCAGGGGTTATGCCTATAAAAAACTTAGAATAATGGCAAATTTACATAAAATTCGACAGAGAATAATTGAACGGAACTATTATCTTTCATCCCATGCTGAAGAAGAAATGCTAAACGATGATCTCGAACGTAAAGATGTAGAAAATGCCATTTTAAAAGGGTGGATAGAAAAAAAGATGACACGGGATGTTCGTGGAACGAGGTATCGTATAGAAGGCCCTGCAATGGACGGAAGGCTAATTCATGTATTGTGCCGATTTCGAGAAGATACAAATCTTGTAATTGTAACCGTATACGCTTTATAGGTGAACTTATGTTATGTGAATTCTGTGGTGGAGAGACAAAGAAAAAAAAGGTAAAGCGTCAACATTGGCTCAACAAAAAGCTATACATCGTCGAAGACGTTGATGCTGAAATATGCGCTGAATGCGGAGAAAGATATTTTCATGCAAAAACACTTGATGCAATTGATGATTATCTTTCTAAAAAACATACCGTAAAAGCACACATGAACGTTGAGATAGTAAACTTTAGCCAAGCAGTAGTGGCATAACCAGTCCGCGAAGCAAATGCAAAGAAATTCAACTACGAGGTAAAGAATATAGTTGAAGATGCTCGAAGGAGGCAAAGAGTTTCCAACCGTCGCGTTGTTTCTTTCGCGATTAAGCAGCAAAAAGCCTCATAACAACCGCATACCTGACAGGTGTTCCGTTGCGCTCCACACATGCGGGGAAGAACTATGGTGACAAATCTTGAATTGTGAATTACACTCTTCTTTATTCACTATTCAAGACACCAATTCTTCTTCGCGGTGAAAAAGTTTTGTTAGATCATGATCTTGCAGAGCTTTATGGCGTAGAAACAAAGGTTTTGAAGCAAGCAGTACGGAGGAACATAAAACGTTTCCCTGATGATTTTATGTTTGAACTGACAAAAGAGGAAAATCAATCTTTAAGGTCACAAAATGTGACCTTACCTGCGAAACCACGCAAGAAGATTGGGTTTGTGGTAAAGGAAAAGCAAGCTGCCTATGGCAAAAGGACAAAAGGGAAGTAGAAGAAAGAAATGATACCGGTTTATTGAGTTTGATGAGGAGACTGCTCAGAATATACGGTAAGAAGAGTGGAAAAGACAACATTCAATCAAGATAGTATTAATAAGGGTCAAAGGCAGACCTGACCCCTTTTTTTAGTGATGAAAGATGTAAAGAAATAATTCAAAAAACTGAAGGATTATATCAATGGATAAAACAATACGCGGATGTTCTAAGGCAGAATTTTAAGATTAAAAAAGTTATATTATATGGTTCTTATTCAAGGGGCTCTGCACGAAAAGACAGTGATATTGATGTTGCTGTGGTTTTAAGTCATATTGATGAGGATTTTTTAATGGCTGAAGCAAAACTTTTTAGATTAAGAAGAGAAATTGACACGAGAATAGAGCCTGTCTTATTGGAAGAATCAAATGACAAAAGCGGATTTTTAGAAGAGATTTTAAAAACAGGAGAAATTATTTATAATGCAGACCAGGCATCCTGATCAAGCTTAGAAAGGATTGGGTGCATCATCTACAAATTAGACAAATACTGAACTCTACGGCTATTGGGCGGTAAGAGATCTTGGCATTAACATGGCTGAATTAGCAAGGCGATTAAATCTTTCCTTATCAGGGGTAAGTTTGTCTGTGAAGCGAGGAGAGAGAATAATACAAGAAAAAGGCTACAAACTCACTGATTCTTAAACCTAAAATTGTAAATGTGGAAATGTAAAGGGCGTCCCCAAGTCCGCCCATCAGGGCAGAATACGCAAGGCAGATACCAAAATACAGGGTGGATTTTCTCATGACCTTTTCAAAAGGCGGCAAAGAGCAGGCCCTGATCCTGGAATACGACGGCGTGGAATACCATACAAAAAACCCTGACATTGTGACCAAACATAATTTTTCGCAAGAATACCTTGATTATGACATCAGCCGCCAGATAGAGCTTGAAAGCTACGGCTACAGTTTTTTGAGGCTGAATAAGTTTAATCTTCGTCCAGAGCAGGATGGTGAAACAAAGACGGATGTTTTGGACAGACTTTTAAGAAAGGCGTTCGATGCTGATGAATGAGGTTTTTGAAATATGACAAAAGACGAATTGATCAAACTCCTTAATGGGCACGAATGGAATAATGTTGAATTTAAGAGGGCTCAGCGCGGTGTGCCTGAGTCTGCCTATGAGACCGTGTCCTCTTTTTCAAATACTGGTGGCGGCTGGCTGGTGTTTGGTATCAGGGATTACGACGGCCATTATGAAGTTGCGGGTGTTCTTGAGGTTGACAAAGTTCAGAATGATTTTTTGAGCGCGCTACGTGCCGGTAATAAGGTGAATCACGATATTAAGGTCGAAACGGAATTAATCGATGTAGAGGATAAGACAGTTCTGGTCTTTCGGATACCCGAGGCATCTCGGCAAGACAAACCAATTTACCTGAACGGCGATATCCGCCGCTCATTTATTCGCAGAGGAGGTTGTGATCAGCGTTGCACTATGCCTGAAATCGAGCGTTTCCTGCGGGATGCGGCTGAGGAACGCTGGGATGGACAGGTTTTCAGCTATCCACTGGAGGAAGCCTTTCATCGAGAGTCAATCAAATGGTACCGGGCATTGTTCAACGAAAGAAATCCCGGTCATGATGAATCTCTCAGCGATCAGGAATTTCTCCACCAGTGGGGTTACTTAATAAGAAAAGATGAAATATTACAACCTATCAGGGCCTCCATTCTTCTTTTCGGAGCCCCTGCGGCAATTCATCAGATGCTTCCCAGACCTACCCTTGATGTTCAATGGATTCCATCAGATCTTGGTGAACCACTACCAGAAATTCGCTGGTTGGACCGTAAGGTTTTTGAGGATAATCTCATCATCACGTGGCGTGGGCTGATTACCAGCTACATGCAGAAGGCAGAAAAACCTTTCCATATCGATCCTCACACCTTGCTGAGAAATGACGCGCCACCAGAGTACAGAGTATTCCGTGAAGCTGCTATTAACCTGTTGATTCACCAGGATTATGCCAGTCACGGTTTCAAGGCTGTAATCAAGTTTTACCGGAATCTGATTCAGTTCTGGAATCCAGGAGATGTTTTCGGAAATGCCGATCATCTGCTGGAGCCTGGTGAAAAAGAAGTGCGCAATCCCCAGATTGTGGCGGCATTTCGGCGACTGGGGCTCTGTGAGCAGGCAGGCACCGGGAT
>JAUWQO010000192.1 GCA_030610995.1 Desulfobacterales bacterium | reverse complement strand
AGCTTGTCCAATGGCAGCCCCTCTATTTCACATAAAAGGTCCTTTTTATATTGCATATTTAGTGTTTCCATACAATTTCACCTCCATTTCACAACGGTTAAAAACCCTGACCATGCTGCTTGAAACCTTTGCGCCTTTGCGCCTTTGCGTGAGGCATAAATTCCTCCATCGTTGCCTCCCCAGTCTGGTTGATCCCCTCCCTCTTCAGCACCCTCATCACCGTCATCCCAAGAATCTTCACATCCAGCCACAAACTCCAGTTATCCACATACCACACATCCAGTTTGAACTTGTCTTCCCAAGAGATAGCATTTCTCCCATTAACCTGTGCCCAGCCGGTAATCCCCGGCTTCACCCCATGCCGCCTCGCCTGCTCAGGCGTGTAACGATCCAGGTACTGCATCAGAAGCGGCCTGGGCCCGACAATGCTCATATTTCCCTTGACCACATTAAACAGCTCCGGCAGCTCATCGATACTGGTCTTCCGCAAAAAACGCCCCAGACGGGTCAACCGCTCCCCATCCGGCAGAAGATTACCATCTTTATCACGCTCATCCGTCATGGTGCGGAATTTATAAATGGTAAAAGGCCTGCCACGCAACCCCGGCCGCACTTGGCGGAAAAGCACGGGCGAGCCGATCTTCATTCGCACCAAGATTCCGATAAGAATAAGAAGAAGTGATAAAAAAAATACAGAAGAACCGGCAATCGCCAGATCAAAGAGGCGTTTCTCTAATTGAAAAGTCATGATATATTGATATCTTTGCAAAACATCCCATTTGCCCAATTACCCGATGGTTCTCAACAAATCCATTTCTTTGCGTAAAATAGTGTCAACAATCTGTTTCAGATCAATATTTCTTCCCGCTGTTCTTTGGTAAAAGAATTTTTTCACATCCTTGTCCAGATAAACAGGAATCTCCAATTCGTCTATCGGGCGATAAAACCTCCCCTGCTCTGCCGTTGAAAAATCATATTCCTCCTTCATAAAACTACCTCTGACGAACATATATTTTATACATCAGATCATCCCATGTTGCATCTTCAGGCAAATTTTTTAGTAAATCTTGAGCTTCTTTTTTATATTAATCGTTTGCATATCCATAGCCTCCTAACTCCGCTTAATCATTTTATCTTCGTGTTCTTCGTGCGCTTCGTGGTTAATGTGAAATCCTCATTATTTGTGCTAATTCGTGTCATTCGTGGCCAACTCTTCCCTGTTCAATAAAGTCTCATACAACTTTTCTCCATGCCTGGTACCGATTACCCTTATCTCATTTTTTGCCCCAAGCAATTCTTTAACCGCAACTGCGAGGTCTCCAATGGTGCAAGCAGGGGCCTTTTGAACAAAAATATCACCCGCATTCCCATTTTCAAATGCATATAATACCAGTTCCACCGCATTATCCAGAGACATGATAAACCTTGTCATCTTAGGATCAGTTACCGTCAATGGTTTGCCCGCCTTAATCTGTCCCACAAACAGGGGAATCACAGAGCCCCTTGAAGCAATCACATTGCCGTATCGCGTTCCACATAGCTTCATCAACAGTCCTCGCCTTCGCAGTCATCACCTTTTCCATCAGCGCCTTTGACATCCCCATGGCATTAATCGGATAAACCGCCTTGTCCGTGCTTAAAGCTATCATCTTCTGTACATTTTGTGAAACAGCCGCATTCAGGACATTTTCCGTGCCAATGATATTTGTCTTCACCGCCTCCACCGGGAAGAATTCACATGACGGCACCTGTTTTAAAGCTGCAGCATGAAATACATAATCCACACCGTGCATGGCAGAATGGATACTGTCATAATCCCTGACATTGCCTATATAAAACTTCAGCTTGCCATTACGATAGCAATCCGCATATCATCCTGTTTCTTTTCATCACGGCTGAAGATGCGAATCTCCTTTATGCCGGTATTAAGAAACCTCTCAATAACAGCATTGCCGAAAGAACCGGTCCCACCGGTAATGAGAAGGGTTGTGTCTTTAAACATTTATTTTTTCCTGACTGAGTTAGGAAAAGTCGTGAGTCGAAGGTTCTTGAATTGAAAAGTTATTTTCGCAGATATTTCCTAAAATTGGTTAGCAGACGGCTTATTTCATCGGCCAGGGCATAACCGATATTGAATACGTTTTTGTCATTCAGTTGCCCAATCCTCGACCTTCAATTTGCCAATCCGACCAAATTCTCTTACATTATGAGTAACAACTGTTAGCTTGTTTGCCATGGCAATAGATGCGATCTGAGTATCTCTTTCACTGATCACCATACCTTCTCTTTCAAGTTGTGCCCGTATAACAGCATATTTCCCGGCCGCTGCCGCATCAAAAGAATACAGGCCCAGTAACGACGATATCTTTTTTATTTTCAATCGCCTTTCTTTTTTTTTCATCGGGGATTTCTCTATTCCGTACAATATTTCAGCCAGGGTAATGGTTGACAGTGATAAATCTGCCGGAGTGTGTTTTTTAATCCGGCCGATTACTCTCTTATCACCACGCATCCAATAACTGATGATATTTGTATCGAGCAGGTACATATCTTCCCCGGTTAATCCAAACTAAAGTTTTTTGATGGCAGCGCCTCAGGTGTTTTGAAATCCGGATCCACAGGGAAATCATCCCAGAAACTCTCCGGCCACTTGCTTCTTCCAAGCGGTTCGAGGATTACCATGTCCCCCTTTTTGCTGATTTTCACTTCATTTCCTTTAAAACGAAACGCTTTTGGTAACCGAACCGCTTGCGACCGACCGTTTTGAAATACCTTTGCTATTGATTCCATAGTCTACTCCCTCCTCATGATATTAATATATATCAATATATACCACTTATCTCAAAAAATCAATCATAACACTATTCCCCCTTCATCTCAAGAGTTAGTCAATACCCAACACCAGATCATTAATCCGAAAATTTTCAGGCCGGAAATATTGTGTAATAAATAAAATACTTGACTTTTAATGATGCCATCACTAATATTACACCATGTACATCAGAAGAATATTGACAGACAAACTCTATAAGCTGGTTGAGTCCTTTCCTGTAGTTGTTATCAGTGGAGCTCGGCAAGTCGGGAAAAGTACGCTGCTCCAAAATACATTGGGTATAGATGCGGAAATTGTTGTTTTTGATCCTGTAATTGATATTGAAAACGCTCGGCAGGACCCTGAACTTTTTCTAAATAATCATCCCCCTCCTCTGATTCTTGATGAAATCCAGTATGCTCCGGAGCTGGTTGCTTCGATAAAGCGGCGTATTGACCTTAATCGCGCCCCAGGCCAATATATTCTTACGGGTTCCCAACAATGGGGTGTAATGAAATCCATGTCGGAAAGCCTTGCCGGTCGAGCTGTTTTTCTGGATCTGGACAGTTTTTGTCTGCTTGAAATCAGCCAAAGCGATTCAACTATGCCATGGATTGCAAGATGGCTGGATTCGCCGGATATATTCCTGACCATGAACCAGTCACGACTTGCACATGAAACAACCCTCTACGAACAGCTCTGGCGCGGTTTTTTGCCGGAATCACAATTCATTGCCACTGAAGTCATCCCCGATTTTCTCAATGCTTACCAGCGCACTTATATTGAGCGAGATGTAAGGCTGTTGGCTGAAGTATCAAATTTGCAGCTATTTGGAAGATTTCTTCAACTCGTTTCCGCCTTAACAGCTCAGGAAATAAATCACAGCCAACTGGGCAAAGAATTGGGCATGACACCTCAAACAGCTCAAAGATGGCTCGATATTTTAAAAGCTACTTTTCAGTGGTTTGAGATTCCCGCATATTCAGGAAATTTAATAAAAAGGGTCAGCAATAAACCAAAAGGATATATTGCAGACACAGGCCTTGCCTGCTCGACCCAGGCCATATCTACTCCTAAAGCCATAGGTGGTCATCCTCTCTGGGGGGCAATATTTGAAACTGCTGTTGCGGCCGAATTAAGAAAACAGTCCGCTTTTTTATCACCAATGCCTAATTTTTATCACTGGAGGGCATACAGCGGTGCGGAAGTTGATATTATACTGGAATATAACGGAATTTTTCACCCAATTGAAATAAAAGCTAAAACCAACCCTTCCCGCCGCGACACCATGGGAATTTCCGCATTTCGTAAAAGATATTCACAGATTAACATTGCCAAAGGTTTAGTCATTGCCCCATGCTCAGGCATTATTCAGCTATCCGAATGTGACTACGCCGTACCTTGGGACCTGTCATAAGTATTCGCATATTCCCCCGCTATTACTTCTCTCTCATCAACTCATGTCAGAAATAT
>JAUWQO010000027.1 GCA_030610995.1 Desulfobacterales bacterium | reverse complement strand
ACGTTCGACCTGCCCGCAATGCCTTTGGGTGGTCTTGGTAGAATGTCCTGGTGTCTCGGCCCGGTGATAATAATCATGCCACCATCGTTTGTGATGCATGGCAGGCGGGTGTTCGATGTTCATTTCTTAATCAGCTCTTTTGCGGCTTCAATGGCAAAATAGGTCACTATCATGTCGGCGCCGGCCCTCTTGATTGCGGTGAGGCTTTCCATCATAACCTTTTTACCGTCTATCCATCCCCTTTCATCAGCAGCCTTTATCATTGCATACTCGCCGCTGACATTATATGCGGCAACAGGGAGATCAATTTCATCCCGGATACGGCAGATAATATCCAGATAAGGAAGGGCCGGCTTTATCATTATTATATCCGCCCCTTCTTCAATATCCATTGTAACTTCCCGGATTGCTTCGATAGCATTTGCGGGGTCCATCTGATATGTTCTGCGATCCCCGAATTTTGGGGCTGAGTCGGCTGCCTGGCGAAACGGTCCGTAGTAGGCCGAACAATATTTGGCTGAGTATGACATTATTGGGATATTGCTGAAACTGTTTTCATCCAGGATATTGCGGATTTCAGCAACACGGCCGTCCATCATGTCTGAAGGAGCCACCATATCTGCGCCTGCCCTTGCATGAGATAAAGCAGTTCGGGCAAGAAGATCCAGCGTGGCGTCATTGTCTATGATGTTGCCTTCTACAATGCCGCAGTGTCCGTGATCTGTGTATTGGCACAGGCAGACATCGCTTATTACAAGAAGCTCCGGGATTTTGTTTTTTAGCGTCTTTATTGCTTTTTGGACGATTCCGTTTTTTGCATAAGCGCTTGTTGCAAGCGCGTCTTTGCTTTTCGGGATTCCAAAAAGCATAATGGCAGGTATGCCGAGCTTATATGCATTATTGGCGGTTTTGACCAGATTGTCTATTGATAACTGATAATGACCGGGCATTGATTGTATCGGGTTTTTAACTCCTGTGCCGTCAATAGCAAAAAGCGGAAAGATAAGGTCATCTATTGAAAGGGTTGTTTCGCGCACCATTCGGCGGAATGCCTCGTTTTGCCGCAAACGTCTTGGTCTGTAATCCGGGAATAGCATTCATCATTCCTTTGTATTCAGGAGATTTCTTCATCTGTAAGATAGCATGCGGGGTCAGGCATCCAGAGATCGCCTAAGGCTTCAGCCCGAACCCTGAAATTTCCTGCGCAAATATCAAGCCAGCGGCAGGTTGCGCATCTGCCTGTCACATGTTTTTTCTTTTCTTTAATCTTTTTCATGAGCGGTTCCGAGGTGTCTGTCCAGATTTCCGAAAATGGACGTTTCTTGATGTTCCCAAAACTGTAATGACGCCAGAATTGATCTGCATGGACTTCGCCATCCCAGCTAATACAGCCGATTCCTATGCCTGAGCTGTTTCCTTGATTCATTTTGAGAAGTTCAAGGACATCCTTGGCCCGCTTGGGATTTTCTTTAAGAAGCCTTAAGTACAGGTATGGACCGTCAGCATGATTATCAACGGTTAATATTTCTTTTGGTTTTCCCCTGTCATGCAATCTTTTTGTAAGATCCATTATTAAATCAACAGTTGACCTGGTTTCATCATGGGATAAATCATCTTTAATAAGATCTGTTCCACGTCCCGCATAAACAAGATGGTAGAAGCATGCCCTTGGAATCTCCATATCTTCAAGCAGCTTGAATATCTTTGGAATTTCATCTGCATTGAATTTGTTGATTGTAAAACGAAGCCCCACCTTAATTCCAGCATCTTTACAATTTTTCATTCCTTCTAAAGCCGCATTGAAAGCCCCTTTAACTCCTCTAAAACGGTCGTTGATCTCTTCCATTCCGTCAATGCTGATGCCTACGTATGAAAGGCCGATATCCTTTAATGTGCGCGCCATTTTCTGCGATATAAGAGTGCCGTTTGTGGATATTACGGCCCGCATTCCTTTGCTGACGGCATAGGCTGCAAGTTCAGGCAGATCCTTTCTGATAGTTGGTTCTCCGCCTGAAAATAAGATTACAGGCACGCCGAATTGCGCAAGATCATCCAGCAGAATTTTTCCCTCTTTTGTGGAAAGTTCGTTCTTGAAGGAGACATCCTTTGCGTGCGCATAGCAGTGCACGCATTTTAAATTGCATCGCCTTGTAATGTTCCATACAACTACCGGTCGTTTATCTTTGGAAAATTGTAGAAGATGGGAAGGTAGTTTCGACGACATACGTCCATAACGAAGTGCGTCCGACGGCTCGACTGTTCCGCAGTAAAGTTTTGATATTCCAATCATTAAGTTTTTTAGGCCTTTCAAAGAGACTTTTTTGACAGGATTAACAGGATATTCAGGATTAAAACATCAAAACTTTTCTTGCCTGCCCGCCTTGGAGGGTTAATCCAAAGCTGTCATTTCGAGCGGAGCGAGAAATCTTAGCGTATTGTTAATATTGAAATTTAAGATTTCTCTCTTTGGTCGAAATGACAAAAAAAGGGGTTTTCGTTCAGGCACTAATTACATACCGATTCGATCAGGCTTTGTTTGTGCATTTTAAACAAAATCTTGTTTATCCTGTTATCCTGTCTGGTTTTTTGACTTTTTACGACGTCATCAATTTTTAAGTTCGTCTTTAATAAGATTGCTTATAAAAGACTCCGGCCCTAAAAGAGCCTGTTTTGTAATGAAGAAACGGCTTTTTCCGGTTTTTTCTCTAATAAGTTTAAACCCGAGTTCAAAATCGATTATTAGCTGCTGGTAGAATTCTTCAAGTTTAATGCCGGAATTAATAAACTGTTTAATAATAAAGTCAACAGCATCTTCTTCAATAACTATGTTAATATCGCTATTTTGAAAAAAGAATAATTCTATTTTTTTAATTTCATCATAAAAAGTTTTTATCTTTTCAACAACGCGTCCAATGTCCATTATATGTTTGCAGTAAAAAGATGCGACAATATCTATACGTGACTGGGTCATAGTAAGATTGTATCTTTTACTCAACCTCTGCCTGTTTGTTTGCACGTATTCTTTGACGAACTCTTTTTCCTTGCCTGCCAGCTCGTTAAAGCTTGCAATTAACTTTTCTTTGTTTAAAGGCGATAAAATAGTTTCAAGCCCCTTTTCAGGTTGTTCAATAACAAAAGCGGTTACAGGGAATTTTTTAATATTTGTCGACGGCAATTTTTTTTCGAACAAAAGCAGGGCCATTTCAAAGACGCTTACCAGACCTCTTGCCCCGGTGTTTTCGTCAAAAGCCCGTTTTGATAAAATGCGGATCGCTTCATCTTCGAACTTAACATCAATGCCATATGCTGCAAAATCAAGTTTTTTCCCAAGAATTATGGGGTTGTTGGGATTTTTTAAAATTTCGTAAAGGTCTTCTTCTGTCAATTTTTCAAAAACAGCCTTTATAGGCAAACGTCCCACGAATTCGGACTCAAACCCGTATTTTATCAGGTCTTCAGGTGTTACCTGTTGCAGAAATTCGGTTTGTTCCTTGGGGCTTGTAATATAAGCGCCAAAACCGATGCCCTGCTCGGCTACACGCTTTTTAATTATCCTGGCCAGGTCGCTGAATGCCCCGCTCATGATAAAGAGAATGCTTTTGGTATTTATGGTACGCTTGTCACGTTTGCCTGTTTTACGATATCGTTCGATCTCCTGAAGCATCGAAATAGGATCGTGCGGAACCTTTAAATCAATATCGGTTTCTTCCATTGGTTTTAGCAGAGCACGCTGCACGCCTGTTCGTGACACATCAGCCCCTATCAGGTTGCGGCTTGATGCAATTTTGTCTAATTCATCTATATATACGATGCCGTATTGAGCGAGTTCAATATCATCGTTAGTCTCTCTGACAAGATCTCGAACCAGATCCTCTACATCCCCTCCAACATAACCTGTTTCGCTGAATTTTGTTGCATCTCCTTTAATAAATGGAACGCCGATTTTTTTTGCGATAAGTTTAATCATGTATGTCTTGCCGACACCGGTAGGCCCGATCATAAGAACATTGTTCTTGATGCCGCCGACTATTTCATTGACGTTTTCCGGAGAATCTTGTGCATGCTTGATACGATTGAAGTGGGTGCAAATTTTTGTAGATAGAATGGCCTTGGCTTTATCCTGCTTAACGATATATTGATCAAGGTGTGAGATAAGATCTTCAGGTTTTAAGTTAAAATCCAGTCTTTTTTTCTTTTTTGGCTTTTTTCCTTCCTTCTCCGTTGTGACTGTCTGAGGAACAACTATTGGAGATACAATTTTAACATTATTTCCGAACTTTTTAGTCAGGAATTCACTTATTTCCTTTTCGAGTTCTTTGGGATTCGGTATTTTTTGATTTTTTTCTTTCATAATTTCAGACTATAATCATATATTATATAAAAATCAAGAGTTCTGCTCCATTCGCTGTAACTTCTCAATAAGTTCGGGTAAAGCCCTTTCTCGTAGGGGCGGGTTTATCCCGCCCGTAAGAGCTTTATGCCGCAATGAACACAGGCGGGATAAACCCGCCCCTACGTTAAGAATATGCGGGCTTGGGCACGGGCATCGCATTGAAAACCATAGCGCTTACATTGAAGCCGTCCCGAACTTATTGAGAACTTACCTTAAGTATCGCTAAGCGATAGAGATCATTTCTTTTCTGCCGTCCCTGCCCCGTGGAATGCGGAGCCTATTCCTCTGGGGTCAGCAGAAAAGGAATAATTTTTTTCCTCTGCGACCTCACTCAAAAGCCTCACTTATTGTTACCTCATGTCGAGTTCGATTTCGACCCTGCGATCCGGCATACTACTTTTCTCAATGCCGCCTGGCCTGTCCCGTTCCAACGGGGCTTCAATCTGAGTCGCAGGTCCCATTCCAAACGTTTTGATTTTATATGGGCTAACCCCTCTCGCCACAAGATAACTTTTTACAACATTCGCCCTAAACCTGGATAGTTTTTCGTTGTATGGCCGACCGCCTAATTTACCGGCATATCCTTTAATAACGATCCCTACGTCAGGATTGCTGATCATGGCTGATGCAAACAGGTTAAGTTTTTCAAATGCATCGCTTGAAAGTTCGATTGAATCGTAGCTAAAACGAATTATTAGCTTTTGATCTGGAAGGAGGGGAACCTGCAGAGTTTGTTTTTTTATTTGTACAGACTTCTCAGGTTGTTGCAGAGTTTGTTCTTGTTTTTGTACAGACTCCTCAGGTTGTTGCAGAGTTTGTTCTTGTTTTTGTACATGCTCGCCAGAAATTTTAAATATCTGTTTTACCAACATCGCTTTTGTGTCATAGGAATAATGAACATGACCGGCAATAAGCAACAATAGAGATAACAGACAGATATATCCGGCAATTTTTCTTTTATTTCCCACCCCTTTTTTTTGCCTGCCCTCTTGCTTTGTTTTTGTTGCCTCTGGTTTTATTGCCTCTGGTTTTATTGCCTTTTCTTCTATGGTTTGGGGCGATATTTTCAGCTCTTTGGCGCATTCTTCTACAATACCGGCGTCTATTGCCTTTTTCCCCTTAACATATCCGGTCAATAGGCTATGATCGCAAACAATGTTTATTAAACGTGGATAACCTCCGGAAAAGGCAAAGATTTCATGAATCGCTTTTGATGTGAATATATTTTTTTGTGATCCAGCAACCTTTAAACGGTGCCGGATATATTGTTCTGTTTCATTTTCCGTCAAAGGATCGATTTGGTAATTGATTGTAATTCTTTGCCTTAACGCCCTGTTTTCCGGCTTGAGCAAAATATCTATAAATTCGTTCTGACCGACAAAGAAAATATTGATCAGTTTTGCATCGGGCTTTTCTATGTTTGACAGAAGCCGGATTTCTTCGAGAAGTTCACTGGTCAGCTTTTGTGACTCATCGATAATAAGCAATACTCTTTTATTGTTTGTGTGCGTTTTGTGTAAAAAACGGCTAAAATAGACAAGGAATTCACCCTTGCTGTTAAATTGCCTGTTAAAATTAAAAGCAGCCGCAACAAAGTTGAAAAAATCAATCTTTTCCAGGCCTGGGTCAGGGACAATTGCAACAATTATTTGATCTCCTAACTGGTTTGTCAGGGTGTTTATAAGAGTGGTTTTTCCGGTGCCGACATCGCCCGCAAGAAACAGAAATCCCCTGTTGTCCAGAATTCCGTATTTTAACATGGCAAGGGCTTCTTTGTGCTTTTCTCCCTGCCAGAGAAATTTTGGATCCGTATTTATCTGAAAAGGTTTTTCAGTTAAATTATAATATGAAAGATACATTGAAATTTAGGTCTTTCAAAGAGACTTTTTAGACAGGATTAACAGGATATTCAGGATTAAAACATCAAAACTCATCCTGCTTGTCCGCCTCTGGAGGGTAAATCCTCATCAAAATCCTTTACTTTACGTTTGATTTCAACTTTCCGTTCACCAAAATTAATAATTAAACCTATAGATTTCCCAGTGGCAACAAGATAATTAACCATCTGAACTTCATGGGCTTGAATGATCCGCCTTACCGACTTTAATTCTAAAATGATCGTGTCTTCTACTATGATGTCAGCGACAAATTCTCCAACAACTTCATTGTCATAGAATACAGTTATAGACTTTTGAGAAACAGCGAATAAACCGGCTTTTCTCAATTCTATAAGCAAGCATTTTTCGTAAACAGATTCCAGAAAACCATAACCCATTCGGTTGTAAACCCTATACGCACAACCAATGATTTTCTCAGTCAATTCTCTGTGTTTCATTTATATGCCTTTCTCACGCCTATGAATTTATAATATACAGGATCTGCATTAACTCTTTTTTTTATAAAATCAAGTCAATCCTGTTATCCTGTCTGGTTTTTTTCAAAAGGCTAAATTACTACAGATTTATAAGCCGGAAAGAAATTCAAGATCCTTTGTCTGAGTGTTTTTGGTGCCTATCGTAACAACTTCTATTTTATTGTTTTTCTGTCTGTGGAAATACAGGCGCCCCTTGTATGCAAAAATGACCTCCAGAACCTTTTCCTTGTTTTTTCCACTGAACACCTTTCTTTTTATCGGCACAAGTTGCGGGCTTTCGTTAAGCTGGTGAATTATTTCCTCGCCTTTTATTTTCAAGTCATCTGTAAGATCAAGAAAGCCGCTAACAGCCTTTTTATTGACGGAAATATTTTTATACAGCGCCTTGAATCGTTTTTGCGCTGCATCATAATCCTTTGTTTTTCTTTTTTCAGAATATTTTGTTTTTTCTTTTAAGGAATCGATAATCCCTTGTTGTTCATCCTGAAGGGCGAGATTTTTTTCGATTTTTTCTTCAAGAGCGACAATATCCTGGATCATCTCCTCTTCATTTTCGCCGGCTTTTTGTTTCACATTTGCAAGATTCTTTTCTGTTGCCTGAAATTCGGATAAAAGGGTTTCCCTTTCACGGCTAAGGGCCAACAGGCTGTCTGTATGATTTTTTTCCAGTTCAAGAAGCCTTTCAATCTCGCCTCTTTTTTCAATATCATCCTGCCTGATCATTTTTGCGCCCGCCCTGTAGTAAATATATAAAACAAACACAGATAAAAAGATATAGAAACCAAGTATCGAATTTGAAAACAGGGTGTTGTGTCCGGCTTTCAGATCTACAGAAACTACAAGTCCTTCATTTAAGAGGTTGTAATTATCTGTGGCAATCTGTATGGGATCAGATGGAAGCGGCGAGTATTCTTCATCAATAATTGCCGGATATAACAGCATGCCGCCTTTAGTGGCAACTGTCACACCAACCTTAATACCCCATGATATCAACACGCTGTTTTGAAGATAGCGGTCGATATTGTTGCTAACGGCATCTTTCAGGCAGATAGTCCCATCAAACAAAGGGCGTGTATCACCGGTATATATATTTTCAATTTCGTATAAGTACCTGTTCTGAAGATGACTCTCTATAAGTTGTATTGAGAAAACATATAGAACAGGCGGCAGCAGTATACATAGAATAAGTATTTTAAACGAAAAATATTTCATTTGACATAACAACTCAGCCACTAAGGCACAAAGGCACAAAGAAGAGATATGAATTTTAAACCTTTATCAAAAAGACCTGTCTGCGTGCGGACACCTGTCTGCGTGCAACGCACAGGCAGGCGCCCATCTATTGCTGAAAAATTGGGCTACCAACTTACGGCGGGATATTTTCGAACTTTTTGTTCTTGATTATCGTAAAACATCAATTGTGCAAAATTGACATAACATATCTGACTCTGTTGATTTACTATCTTTTCAAAAAAAATGACACAATATATAGTGCATATGTGGTGAATTAGCAACAATATATTGTACTCCGATTTTTAAAATTGGAGTAAATCAACAGGGTCATATCTGTAGGGTGCATTCTATGCACCACTATGGTGCATAAAATGCACCCTACATAATTTATTGAAATTACAAAGTGTCCCGCCGCCTCACAGCTCGGACAATATCTGCCTCGCCTCCTCAGAACCATCAAAACTATCATCAAGGCTAAGGGCTTTCTCAAGTTCAACCCTGGCAAGTTCTTTATTCCCTTTTTTATAATAGGCCCGGCCCAGATGATAGTGGATGATCGCATTGTCAGATATTTTTTCAAGGCTGGCTGTAAATTCCTGTATGGCAATATCATATAGCCCTTTTTTGAAATAAATTAATCCAAGAGTATCCATTACTCCAGGACTGTCCGGAAGTTTTTCTTTTGCTTTTTGCGCAAGGCCAAACGCTTCGTCAAGGTTGCCATTTCGCTTAGCAATCAGATAAGCCAGGTTATTTGCAGCAGGAGCGAAGTTTGGATTAATCTCTAATGCTGCCCTGTAATGTTTTTCAGATAGATCAAATTTTTTCTGCATATCGTATACTGTTCCAAGAATCATATGGGACTGCGCATGTTTGGGATTTTTTTCAAGTACCGCCTTGAATTGAGCAATGGCTATATCTTCTTTTTTATCCATAAGATATATTCTAGCCAGTGAATAGTATGGTTGCAAGAAATTTGGATTTTCTTCCAGGGCCTTTTTGTAAGATTCTTCTGCTTCATGTTTTTTATTCTGCGCAAGATAGAGCCCGCCTTTTAGATTATGGACAACAGCTATAAGAGGAGGATGATCTTTCACTATTTCTATTTGTTTTTCACATTTATTAATTGCAGTATCAAATTCTTTCTTAGCAACATGAACAAGGATAATGTTAGTAAACACATCCACGAGTTTATTATTTATTTTCATGGCCTTATCAAAGTTCGCAAGAGCAGGATCATATTCCCCCAGCAAACGTTGCAGTAAACCGAGCCTGAAATAGCCGGCAGGATTTTCAGGCGCTGTCTTTATCAATGATTCAAATGCTTCTTGCGCTTCCTTTATCTTGCCCTGATACATAAAGGTATTTCCCAGAATCATCCTGGCCTGGTAATAATTGGGAAGAATTAGAAGAATATCTTCGCATTCTTTTTGAGCCATTTCAAAGTTGCGTTCTCCAAAGTAAATCTCAGAAAGCAGCATTTTTGCCTTAATATAATTCGGGTTTAATTCAACAGCCTTGACGAGAGATGTCTTTGCAATGCGCCTTTCACCCTTACCCAAGTGTGCAAGTCCCTTGAAATAATGAGCGCGCGCAGATCTTGCTTCTTCTTTTATTAACTGGTCAAACAGTTCTATAGCCTTTGTAAATTCACGCTTTAGAATAAGAACCTCTCCTTTGAGCATCCGGGTCGGGAAATACTCCGGTCTTTTTTCAAAAATTTTTTCTATGTACTTTTCTGTCTCATCTATTTGCCTGTTTTTGAAGTAAAATCTGGCAATTGTGTCCATTATCCTGATGTCGTCCGGCTGAAGATCCAAAGCCTTTTCATACATATTCAGGGCATTATCATTGCTGTTGATAGCATCGTAAAATCCTGCTGTTACCATATATGGTTTAACGCTTTTAGGATCAATTTCAATTGCCTTCAGATAAGCAGCCTCTGCCTTATCTCTGTTTTTTAGCCTGAAGTAAAAATTGCCAAGAACTATATACAGGTCTGCATTTCCCGGATTTAATTCTATGGTTTTCTCTAATTCTGCTTCAGCCTGGTTAAAGTCTTTTTTGCTTATATAGAAACTAATTAGAGAAAGTCTAGGCAGTGTTGCCTTTGGATCAATATCAACAGCCTGTTTTAATTTGGCTTCAGCTTCTGAAAGTTTTCCCTGTCGTGCAAGAACACGGGCGAGTCCAAGAAAAGCACGGACTTGATTTTCATCTAAACCTACAATTTTTTCATATATGGATGTAGCATCATACAGATTTTTTTCTTGCTCCTGCAAACCGGCAAGAAGAAAAAGAGCATCAATATTTTCCGGCTCTTTAGCTAATACTGCATCTACCTTTTCCCTTGCTTCCTTGAATTTTCTGCCAAGCATATAGAAAGTGGCGAGTTTAAGCTGAGCATCAATATTTTCCGGCTCAAGCTTTGCAACCATTGAATATGCCTGGAAGGCTCCTTGAGGTTTTCCTAACTTAAGAAAGGTTTCGCCAAGGTTAGCATAGGCTTCGACATATTCCGGATCTATCTGAATCACGTTTTTAAATTCGATTTCAGCGGTTTTGTACTCCCCTTTTTCAAAACTGGCTTTGCCTTTTTCAAAGATAGACACCTTTTTTTCTTCGTCAGATGTACATCCATAAATTGCAATGAGAACAAACAAAGCAAAAAGAAATATCTTTCTTATATTGCACATCGATGAACCTCCAACTGTCTTTATTATGAACTACCCCGCAGCAAGCTACGTGGTATCGCGTATCTGATTTCACAATCTAAACGAAGCAAGCTTCGGGGAATTTAACCCAATAACTCACGCCTGTCTGCGTGCGGACACGCACAGGCAGAAAAATCTGTGTAATATGCGTAATCTGTGGATTAAAAATAGCACTTATTGGGGAAGAGAGCAACGGAAAATTCCCCTTTTCTAAATCTCGGCGGGTTCCCGTAGGGGCGGGTTTACCCCGCCAGGATCGATTTGGCGGGCGGCGTAAAGCCGCCCCTACGAGAGATTTCTCATCACACGACCAACTAATTGACAAAACAGGGTAGATGCTATTGCCCGAACTTATTGAGAAGTTACGTTTTTTGTATCTTTAATAGTTCCTGATAAATAATATCAAGTATAGTTGTTAAATATTAATGTTAAATAAATATACTTGACAGTATTTCTTAAAACAAGAAAAAAAGCGACCGAATTCAGCTCATGGCTCATAGGTGATAGGAATGGGAAGGTGAGAAGATTAGAAGGTTAGAAGGTGAGAAGGTGAAAAGGTTAGAAGGTGAGATAGGTTACAAGCATGATGTGAACGATAATCGAGCATCAAGCAACCAGCAACCAGCAACCAGCAACCAGCAACCAGCAACCCAACATGCCTCATACAACACCGGAAATGCTATTATTATTCTTGTAATTTGATAGTATATTCTTTATAATATTTTTATATGTGCGGTTAGGTGATTCCTGAGCCTTTCCGAATGATCTAATCTTCATCGGCGGGTTTCCGTAGGGGCGGGTTTACCCCGCCCGGATCGATTTGGCGGGCGGCATAAAGCCGCCCCTACTTATTTCACACCGCAATTTCGAGCAGGATTTTATCGTATTCTACTGATGGCGTGGTCTTGCTTCTCTTATCTCTGGTCTTTTTCAATTCAACCAAGTCCAGCCTTTCCAGGTAAGCCAAGTCTTGAGTAACATTTTTGAGGTCTCGGTTCATCAACATGGCCAGTTCATACACGGATTGTGGCCGCTTTTCTTTTATGGTGTGCAGCAATTCCAGGCGCTTGGGAGTCAAGGCTTTCCTCATGGCATCTAAGTTCTCAAAATAGAGACCCTTTTTCCTGGAGACTTTCTCTCCCGCCATGATTTTTTTCATGGTAGATTTGGCCTCTTCGAGGAACGCCTCTGTAGACTTAATGGCAATCTTAATATTTTTGACTTTCATGATTCTTCCTTCATCTTCCAATTATATCCTTCTTTTCAGGATATCATAGAAACTTTCTCTCTTTCCGATCATAAGGATATAAACCCTCTTTTCTTCTTCGGAAACTACGTATGCGATGCGATATCCTAAATTGGCAGCTCTAAAGTGATAAGCACGGATACCGGCGAGATCCGCTACCAAAACACAAGGCCCTATCCTGTAAAAAATATTCGACAGGACTTACAGAATTAGCAGGATTTGTAAGTTTCACCAGGCACAAAAAACGCAGAGATTATATTATTTTTATGAATAGAGAGACCACAGTGAATATCTTCCCGATTCTGCGGGGCGGCAATTAGATAAAAGAAACTATCACTTCGGGAATGGCAGCGATAATATCTTGTTTCGCCGCAGGCTGAGACCTTTTTGGTTGTCGCCGCCTCCCGGCAAATAAAAAGTAATTCTATCCCTGACCTTCGACCTCTGACCTCTGTCTTCTGATCTCTCCGCTCTCCGCTCCTTGTGAAACCAAAAACGGGCTCATAGCTCAAAATCCAGCAACGAGTAACCAGAAACGAGTAACCAGCAACCAGCAACCAGCAACCAGCAACCAGCAACCAGCAACTCGAATGTGCAACAAACTTCCACTTTAGGAAAAAGAATATCCCTTCCAAAATGAAATCTATTGCACATATTGTCGTCAAGTGGTTCCCTACCTTCGAAAGCCAAAAAATATCCCCCCACAATTTCAATCAGTTAGCCAAAAAACAACCCCCCTTTTTAAACATGGTACAGCTCTTGCTTTATAAAGATAAAAGGTAAGCGTTCACGGTTTACAGTTAACTGTGAACCGACAACCGTGAACGGTTATGATAAAAGATACTTGGGTTATGCTCAGGATATGTTCTTACTTTTAAAGAATCTTCGAGACCTTTGCATAACCCCAGTATCGTTCCGCCAGAGTGCTTTGGCGGACGAAGCAATCTCATAACACAGCGAAGCGAGCAGACTTCGCCATAGTAGCCTATGGCTACGACGGCTGAAAGCAATGTAAGTTCTCAATAAATTTGGGCAATAGCATCTACCCTGTTTTGTTAATTAGTTGGTCGTGTGATGAGAAATCTCTCGTAGGGGCGGCTTTACGCCTCTCAACGTAGGGGCGGGTTTACCCCGCCAGTCAGAGCTTCGGGGCCGACATCTGCCGCAGGAACTTTGTGCTGCAATGGACACAGGCGGGATAAACCCGCCCCTACGAGGAAGCAGACAGGTTGCTTTGCTCCTCGCGGCTACCAACTTAAATCGTGACAATTCGTAGGGTGGGCACTGCCCACCATTCTACTGCGTCTATTGCGGTGAACAATTACGGAATTTAAAGACATGAAAACGGCTATTAAAAGCCTGCCAAATTCAATGGGAAATAAGAAAAGAGGCAAGTTGATTATCATTGCCGCTCTTTTGCTTATTCTGGTACCCAATCTGGCGCTGGCTATTCCCAATCTTCAGATCTACATACCAGGGGCCACGTATGATGAAGTTACAGAAACCTGGGTTATATATTCATATAATTATGAACTGTGGGTTACAGGCGCCAATGTTGTTGTTGAAGATGTTAGGTTTGCAGCCGCATTTCCGACCAATGAAGACGGATCCATTAAGGTTACTTGGATTGATAATGGTACTGAGAATGATGTCATATTACCTGATTATGGAACACCTCCTTATGATCAAAAATATTATAACTATAACTATGACGATTACTATGACGATTACTTTGACGGCAATTTTACCTTAACCTTTTCAGCTTCAAATGAGAATCCGTATTTACGAGTTGGCGAAGAGTGTAATTATGTTGATTACCTGGACCAAATTAATATTACTGCTTCTGAAAATGAGCTGGATCCAACGATTTACGGTTATGCAGAAAACGATATACCAGTATTTGGAGACGGTGATACAATACCGACCCATGGAGTCTTCCCGACAGATTTCTATGAGTACTACATAGGCGACTTTACGCCTACTGAAACTGTATATAATTATGCTCCAGAGGCATACGACCCCGATCTTGGTTGGTTAGATACCGCTCTTGGTATGACTAAGAGGTTCTACATCGAAGTCGAAGGTTATACGTGGGTGGACATTGTAGCCTATGACCACTATTTAGGCAACCAAGTAAAGTACATAAAAACCCCGTTTTCTCATGATGGAGCAAATGGCGTTCCCGAACCAGCAACAATGTTGCTCTTGGGAACGGGATTGATCGGTTTAGGGTGGTTTGGGAGAAGGAAGTTTAAAACATCAGGGAATCAATGATGATAAAAAAGTACTTACTGATTTTATTTATCGTTTTTGGATTAATTGCAAAAGCAATAACTTGTTTCGCATGTTCTTCTTCTGTCTCTGTCTGCGATATTGATACAGCCGGTTGGAATACAGAGCATAAAGGGTTGTATCAATGGTATGGAGACAATCCTGATACAACCGATGTAGTAGAAGGATACGGAACCTTTATTGATCATATTACGCCACCAGATTGGCCGGATCAAACAATAGGAGATATAAGTGGAAGATTATATGCAAAAGTAACTGAGATATTATGGCTTGATCCTGTTAATTCAAGCCATGCGGTATTTTCATGGGAAGTTGAAGGATATTGTGGTGGTTGCGGTTGCTGTGATTCTAGCTGCACGTGTGGTTGCTCTGGCACTGATAAGATATGCTCCTTTCATGTCAGAAATAACGGTTTCTTAGCGGTTGATTGGTGTTCACCTTTTGGTTGGTCGTTTGATCAAGATAGTGAGTGGTATGCATGGGAAAAAAAAGATAATGGTTGTGGGAGTTGCTGTTTGGATGAGATGAAAGTTGAGCTGACAAATTATGCTGGCTGGACAATTGGTGAAGCAGGAATTGATCGGTGTTGTAATGGTGATTGGGATAATGGAGGTGGTGATTGGGTCACTTCTCAGCCTGTCCCCGAACCAGCAACGCTGTTTCTTTTGGGTACAGGGCTGATTGGATTGGGTGCTTTTGGTCGGAGGAAGTTCTCTAATAAGTTATCGGGAGAAGCATGAGACTTAAGTTAATTATTTTTTCATTGGCTTTATTTATTTCTGTATCAGGTATCTCTGGGTCTGCTTTTGGTTTAAGCTATTATGGATATGATGATTGGGGAGGCACCTGGCATGATGCTGAAAAGAGCCCGACTAATTCCGAGGACGATTTGATGTGCTGGGCGGCTGCTGCCTCCAATGTTCTTGCCTCGACAGGTTGGGGTTTTCCGGCTGGAGAGAGTTTTAGTAACGAAGACGATATATTCGGATATTTTCAAGACCACTGGACTGATCAGGGCAGTGTTATGGAATTTGGATGGGACTGGTGGTTTGATGGCACGAATGAATCACAAGGCGGAGACTGGGTTGAAAATGGCTGGTCACAGGTAGATGTTGCAGGCGGCGGTTTCTGGGATCCGCCCTATAATTTTGAGAATTACTACTATCGGACATGGCAAGATGATCTTGCCATGTCGGCGATCGACACTTATCTTCACGACGGATACGGCGTAACACTTGGCGTATATGGCTCTGGCGGCCATGCTGTAACCTGCTGGGGGTATGAATACGATGATGAAGGCAACTATCTGGGAATCTATATAACGGATTCGGATGACAACAAGACTTCGGACAACCCCCCGGATATGTTGCGCTATTATGCCGTTCTGGAAACCGGAGATCAGTGGTTTCTTCAAAATTTTTACGGCTTTTCTGATTGGTACATAGGAGAGGTCCAGGCGCTTGATGGGGCTTATGCCTCTGATTGGTACACAGGAGAGACTGTCCCGCTTACGGGGGGTCCCGTTCCCGAACCTGCAACAATGTTACTTCTCGGCTCCGGGCTGATTGGACTGGGTTGGTTTGGGAGAAGGAAGGTTAGAAGATTAGAAGGTGAGAAGATTAGAAGGTGAGAAGATTAGAAGGTTAGAAGGTGAGAGGGTTAGAAGGTTAGAAGGTTAGAAGGTTAGAAGGTTAGAAGGTTAGAAGGTTAGAAGGTTAGAGGGTTAGAAGATTAGAGGGTTAGAAGATTAGAAGGTTAGAAGGTGGGAGGCTGAGTAAGATTAGAAGGTGAGATAGGTTATAAGCATGATGTGAACGATAATCGAGCAACCAGTACAGCTCATAGCTCAAAGGTGAAAGGTTAAATCTCACTCTAACTATCCAGTAAATCATAAAAAATCATATTCTGAGAAATGAAATACAAAAAATTAACTGTGAATTTGCCCGAAGGGCATGACAATATTTCCTCTGCCAGGTCGGCAGAGGAAAGTGTCCGCGTTAGTCTGCGTCCGTCTGCGGCTAATTAATATCCTGTCAAAAAGGATATGTTGCGCTTCAAGCAACGAACAACCAGCAACCCAAATGTGAAATGAACTTCCACTTTTAGGAAATGAATATTCATTTCAGGGTGGAACTCCTTTGCACATATACTCAATAAGGGGTCTCTTGTTCTTAAAAGCAAAAAAATATTACCAACGATTCTATTCGGTTAGCAACAAAATAACACCCTTTTTAAAACCTGGTATTGCTATTGCTATATAACTAAGAAAGCAAATGAAAAAACTCAAATCACGAAGGTAAGAATTGAAGAATAGTTTTATGATTTTTTTTGTACTCTTCGCGCTCTTCGTGGTGAAAAAAACTTAAATACAATTAACGCAATATTTCGAAAGGAGGTGGCACACAAGAATTAAGGTATAATGTTGAGCGGTTGGCGCTCAATTTTTGGTTTATTAACTTTGGAAGTTAACTCTTAGAACTTACGATGAAAGGAAAAAAGAAAATGCATTTTCTAAAACTTAATAATGTTAAAGGGAAAGGAGGTAAAATGATGAGAAAGATTGGTATCTTAAGTCTTGCATTGTTATTGGGGCTGACGGTGGGTATAAGCAGTAGTTATGCCATGCCAATTATGCTTGATGTAGGTGTTGCTGGAATAACCGGAACAGCCACTGATGCTGATACTCGTACCGGAGTGTTTGATCAATTGGGTCTCTATATTGAGACAACCTCGACTCGTTTACCACTAAATCAATTTACTGATATTGGTGATCTCAGGATAACTGATCTACTCGCTTCTACATCTATTGATACAGAAGGCCTAAACGCCTGGGGCACGGGTTGGGAATTGACAGGCAGATGGGATAACGTGTCTGGTTTTGTTACTGGTACTCCTAGTGGCGGTGTCGAGACTTACACGTATCAAGCTGGAACCATAAACTTCTACGCTGATCAGGTACCGAATTACGACTTTATTAGTTGGCAGTTGGGTTCATCTGATGATGTGATTGCTACTTTTACGGATGGTACTCCAGTTGCTAGGGCTCAGTTAACGAGCGGAACAGGGCACATATGGTTTGACGCTGGAGGGAATCCCACTACAGGCGATACTGTAACCTATTGGAAATTCGACCAAATGCTCCCCAACTTCTGGCTTGACTCGCTTGGAAATGACCTGAGCCCTTACGTAAGTAGTGTACCTGGTTTTTACATAGAATCGGAGGTTGACACGAATACTCATAACATCATATTAGCACTGCCTGAAATTCACTCACAGCATGATGGTTCTGCAAGTATTGATGTTGTTCCCGAACCCGCCACCATGCTTCTTCTCGGCAGCGGTCTGATCGGTCTTGCAGGATTTGGTAGGAGGAAGTTTTTCAAGAAGGGTTAGAAATGATCAATCCGGGTTTCTAATCGCATTTGCAAGAAAACAGTAAGCGCTAAGAAGATTGGGGGTGACCGGTTTTACACGGTCACCCCTTTTTTTTTGTTGGGTCAAAAACATTATCTCGTCTTTCCTCACAAAATGCGCTTACACCCGTGTGCTTTTCAGAAGCAGCACGGCTGGCAGGATCGCAAGGTCACTGACTACCGCAAAGAGCATAATGATGGAACACAGGAGTCCGAATTGTATGGTGGGAACAAAACTCGATACCACAAGGACGCCAAAGCCGCCTATGAGGATCAAAGACGTGGTCATTATGGGTACGCCCTTAGTTTCGATGGCCGTGGCGGTTGCCTGCCGGATGCTTTTGCCTATTTGCCTCTCATTCTGGTATTGGTTCAGGAAGTGGATTGTGTCATCCACGGCAATGCCGATAGCTACCGCAGAGATGATTGCAGTGGCTGTGTTAAGAGGAATACCCGCCAGACCCATGAAACCCAGGTTGAAGATGATGGGGAGCATGTTGGGAATGATTGAAATGAATCCTATGGAAACCGACCGAAAAACGATAAACAGCATGCCGAAGATGATCAAGAAAGCAACGGACAGGCTTTGAACCTGGCTGTCCACGATGTTCTTGACCAGTTTGTTGACCAGATAAGTTTTGCCGGTCACCCTGATTTGCAGATCGGATTCCCCAAGATTTTTCTCTATGAAGTTTTTGAGTTGTTCAATATATACCTTCAGCCTGCTGGAGCTGTGCTCGGTGATCCTCGCGGACAGCCTGGCCCACTGGTAGCTGGTATCCACAAAATTGTCCAGTTCGTCCCCGCCGTAAAGCAGCAGGTACTGGGCTGCCATCTCCCGGCTGTCGGGCAGATCATAATAAGCGGGGTCTTCACTATGAAATGACTGATTCATTTCCTTCAGGAAGTCATTGATGGAGGTCACTTTTCCGATTTCCGGCCTTTCTCGCAGATACTCAGCTATTTTCTCAATGACTTTCAGGTTTGCCGGGAGCAAAAAAGCGTCGCGTTCTTTTGCCTCAAACGATACTTCCAGGGTGTTGACGCCGCCCAGTTCCTGATCGATAAACCTGGCATCCTGGTAAACCTCGCTCTTCTTCTTGAAATACTCCATCAGATTAGTCTCTACGTTCAGCTTTGAGATGCCCCAGACGGATAATCCTATTAGGAGGACGGAAAGTCCGCACACGTACACCTTTGCCCTTGGTATGAGCACGGCCAGTTTTTGAACCAGACCTTGAACGGAACCGGCCTTGAGATGAGACGGTTGTTTTAAGGAAGCAAAATTTTTAAAAAAATAGATGCCAATGGGGATGATGGACATTGAAAGGCAAAATTCGATCATCATCCCACCGGCCGCTGCCAGCCCGAAGTGACGGATTGGCGGGATACTGCTGATGGACAAGGAAGCAAAGCCGACCGCGGTGGTCAGACTGGTAAGAAAACAGGGAACCCATAGATGTCTTAACGTTTCTCGCATTATTTGAGGCAATGGCGCTTGAGACCGGTCTTTTTTTAGAAACTCGGTAAAGATATGGACACTGTCTGAGACAGAAAGGGCCATGATCAATGGGGGCAAAATGGCGGTCATGGGACTGACGGCGCCGCCTGTGAGGTAGAGAACTGCCATGGTGCAGACAAGGCAGACAGATACATTCAGGATGGATAAAAACACAGCCCATCCGTTACGAAGGAAGAAAACGAGCAGCCCGATGATCAATGCATAGGTAAGAGGCATCAGGCTCTTGAGGTCCTTGTTCATGTAGCCGCTCATATTGACATCGGTCACGAGCCAGCCCGCGAGATGGAAATTGATGTGTCTGAATTGGTCGGGCCGGTTTTCTAACACCTCTTTCACTTTACTGATCAAACGCGCATCGTATGTTTCGTCATCAGGGTGGCTCCTGGTTCTAATAACAAAGAGCGCAGCCTTGCCATCGGGCGAGACGAGATTCCCTTCGATAAGCGGGTTGGTCAAAGCACGGTGTTTGATGGTCTCTATGGAATGAGAGTCGTCGGGCACCTCCTTTACCAGGGGCTCAACAACAAAATCGTCTTCAGAACCGATTATGTCTTCCACATTGGTCAGGCTGACGACATCATCAACTTCTTCTATATTTTCGAATTGTTCGGTCAGTTTTTGAATGAATCGAAGGTAAGCGGGACTGAAAATCCTGGGTTCAGAGAAGCCGACCACCAGAAATTCATCTTCGCCGAATTGCTCTTTAAAGGTATTATAGAAAAGCAAGTCCGGGTCGTCCTCCATGATCAGCGACTCCACCGATGTCTCAACCGGCAACTTTGAGTACAGGAAGGCACATCCGATAGTTATAATGATTATAATAGATAAAATGGACTTGGGATGTTTAAACAGGATATCGCAGTATTTATTAACCATTTTTATCTCCATCAAAAAAATATTAAAATTTTGCCCTTCTTTAAGCTCTGTGTTTTTTCTTCAAGATGTGTTTAACTACGATCATTTTAATTCTTTGAATCGGATTTCGATTACCCATGCGGAGCTTTCCTTTACGGTATTTTTGAACAAAAGGATCAAATTGAAAGTACCACGGAACCGGTTTGATACCTCCCCTGTTCAGGAGTATCCTCAGCGCCTCCGTTGCAGCCATGGCCGAGCAGACCTGACAGGCTATGTTCAGCGAGGGACCGGCTTTCGAATCCAGATCGACTTTGGAAAGATCCATGTATTTTATGTGTGTGGCCCTCGGGGCAAGGCCCATGGCAAAACGCAGCAGTTTTTCTTTTTCGGGCATGGGGTTATTGATATCGAAATATTCATCAAAGCTCATACCCTTATGAGGTGAAAAGATCAGTACGGCAGAACTAAACCCAAGAGGGGCTGCCGTAATCACGTAGATTCCTTTTTCCTGAGCCCGATTAAAGAGAAGTCGCCGGGTGTCAAAACTAAAAAAATCAAGACCGTCAAGGACGACCTGAACGCCGTCAAGGAAATCGTCGATGTTTGAAGTGCTGATTCCTTCAGGAAATTCTGTTATCTCAAGGTAGGGGTTAATACTGAGGGCCTGCTCCACCAACACCTCAAGCTTGGGCCTGCCGAAATCAGGCACCCTGGCCCCGAACTGCCGGTTAACATTGACCGGCTCAAAAGTATCAAAATCAGCCAGGTTAAATTTGCCCACGCCGGTTCTTGTCATGGTAATCAAATGAACACCGCCAACACCTCCCATTCCGGGGATCGCCACTTTAGCATTGGCAAGCTTATCTTGTTCCGCTTGGGTGAGCAGGCCGATATTGCGTGAAAAAGCTTCGGCTATGTATTCTTCTTTGGTGTTCAGTCCAAATTCTTTTACTTTATTAATAAGAGAGGTTTTATCCATTTTAAACTCCAATGATTTTTTTGACAGGATTAACAGGATAAACAAGATTTTGCCTGCCTGTGCGTAGCACGCAGACAGGTTTCAAGTAAACAAATAAAGGTTAAGTCTCACTCTAACTATCCCGTAAATCATAATCTGAGGAATATATATAAATAAAATACAGAGAATTGACTGAGAAAATCATCGGTTGTTTTTTATTGCTTTCCGTTGATCCCGACTTTTGTGGGACAGGGACGACGGAAAGCAATAAAAGCCATCTAAAAAAGTGGATTACTCATCTAATTCGTTCACTATTCTTACTAAACCTATCTTCCCTTTGCGTCCTCTGCGTCTGGTTTGCGGTGAACTGTTGCTTTTTCCGGCCATGTTGATTCCCTCAGCGATTTCCAATACTTAGCGATGGCGGACAGGTTCTAACAATACATGAGAGGTCAACCGGTGGCGAAAGCCTGGGTGAGTCGCTCATATTGCTCTCTCAACGATTGAGGCGGCCTCTGCAGTTCGTCTAAATACCACCACCAGTGAGAACGTGGGCTATGGTGTTGTTGCCGAGCGTATTTAAGCTCTTGCTCTCCGATAACCATCAAAAAGGTTTCCCGCTCCTGCCAAAGCAATCTGTCCAACTCGTGGAGATGCTCGTATAGAGAAGGGGGAATTTTATCCTCCGGCAGGCTTTGATCCAGGATTCTCTGAATCTTGTCCCGCACAAAGAGCATATCTAGTATTTCGACACCAGAGCCTTCCATATCAACAATATAACCATAATATTTTCTAACCAGCCGCTTCAGTTCTTGGATACTCATACGTCCCACTCCTTACGGTCAATCTTTACCGTTCCAATCTGACGTAAAAAAAACGCCTCTCCTTCTTCGGGCTTAAACACTGTGGCAATAAGGTCTGCTTCCATATCATAGATAACGGCTATACACGTTTCAGGATTTAGGAATCCCCACTGCAGTCGAGGTGGGTCTGTGCGATAATATCCATATACGTAGATTTGAGTGTCCGGGTGCTGAACGGTTAATCGGGCATCCTCGTCGAACTTTTCCAAAGACGTTCCCACGGACCAATCCTGGTCCACGTAAATCCGCTTCAGTAAATGCCAGAGCCCGGTATGGATAAGCGCACCTTGATGATAGATTATGCCCTTGTGAGTTACACCGAAGTAACGCCAGCGGAGCAAATGTGTTCCCCATTGAACAGCCGATGCCTTTTGAAGGACCTCACCTACCACTTCGGAGGTGATGCGATGCCCGAGTATGATGAAGCTTTTTTCCTGTTGCCGAGTCAATTTTATACCCTCTCTTGCATTAGCGCAAGGTCCACAGCTATCGACATCCCTTCCCCCGGCGCTTGAAAGCTTTGCCAACGCCTCCCATTCATGAGATGATTTGCAGGAAGAATTGTCTGTCTTGAAATCATAATAATTTGAGACATGTCAAATGATAAACCTCGGAGATTCAGGTCATGACATAGGCATTCCTTATATGCCCTGTTTAGTATCATTCGCACATTCAGTTTGCAACTTGATTATTCTCTCCTGAACTTTAAGAGAACAACAGGGTCATTAAATATTAATTATTCGAGCCTTGATCTTGCCGGCTTTTCTTTTCAGTCTTTTCCATAATCCCCAATTCACGGACTGCCCAGTAAAAAAGCAGTCTCCTCGCTTCGGCTCGTGTCTTCCGACGTCCCTTCAAGTGAAGCTATTTTCTATCAATTTCGTATCCTACACCTCCCATTCCGGGGATTGCCACTCTAACATTGGCAAGCTTATCCTGCTCTGCCTGAGTAAGCAGGCCGATATTGCGTGAGAAAGCTTCGGCCATGTATTCTTCCCTGGTATTCAGTCCAAATTCTTTTATTTTATTAAAAAGAGAGTCCTTGTCCATTTTAATCCCCAATAATTTTTTTGACAGGATTAACAGGATTTACATGATTTCTTTACTTTTCTTATATCCTGATCATCCTGTATATCCTGTCAAAAAAGTCCGCTCAATGGCGCTAAGTTTTTTTTAAAAGAATAATAGAAGGCAGAACCACCAGATCGCCGATTACAGCGGTTATCATAATTATTGCGCTCAACATGCCGAAGTTTATGGTCGGCACAAATCTGCTCAACACCAGCACCCCAAAGCCAATGCATAATATTAGCGATGATGAGAGGATAGCTCTGCCTTTAAGGAAAATAACCGTTGTAACTGATTGTATTATTGATGTTCCTTCGGCTCTCTTTTCCTTATACTCAGTCAGGAAATGAATCGTGTCATCAACGGCAATACCGAGTGCAACTGCGGCTATAAGCGCTGTTGCTGTATTTAAAGGTATTCCGGCGATTCCCATTATTCCGAAATTCAGTATAATAGGGATAAGGTTGGGTATAAGGCTGAGACAGCCGATGGAAAACGATTTAAGTACAATAAACATGATTATACCGATAATGCCGGCGGCAAGGCTTAAACTGTAAACCTGACCTTTTACAAGAGCATCAATTGTATTGACATCCTGCAGGGCTCTGCCGGTGATTCTTATATCTATTCCGTTATTGTCCATATTGCTTAAATATCGTTTTATCTCATTTATTATTTTTTCCTGTCCGGCAGTACTGTGCTCTGAGATCCTGATAGATATTCTTGCCTGGTCATATAATTCATTAATATAGTCCTCTGTTTCATCCGAGTCATAAAGTAACAAATATTGAGCTATTAATTCTCTGGTTTCAGGAACTTTATAGAAATTATTATCCTCGTCATGAAAGGATTCGTTCATATCTTTGATAAAGTCAACAAAGGAGATTGTTTTATCCACGCCCTTTAATGATTTAATGTATTGTTGAAGATTATCAATAATCTTTAAATTTTCAGGATTTTTAAAAGCATCTAAATCCTGTGCTTTAAATGAAATATCCAGCGTGCCGACACCGCTCAATCTTTTTTCAACAAAATCTATGGAAGTTCGAACCGGGCTTTTCTTTTTAAAATAATCCAGAAGATTGGTTTCTACACTTATTTTACTTGTAAACCAGCAGGCGCTGAGAATAATAACAAGACTTAACAGAGCTATTGTTTTGTATTGTTTCTGAACAAAATTGTTAATTTTGCCGAGGAAAGAAGTCATGGCTCTTTGCTTTGCATAGTCTTTATAGATTTTTTCCGGAGCAAAAAAAAGGATAAGAGGCGGCAGAAAAAAGAAGGAAAAAATAAACTCAAATACCATGCCTGCAGAAGCTATATAGGCAAATTCCTTTATTGGAGGAATTTCGCTTATTGCAAGAGATAAAAATCCAATCCCTGTGGTTACTGTGGTGAGGAAGCAGGGCGTTACTACTTTATTTAAAACACTGGCAAGCGCTTTTCGTTTGTCAGGGAATTGAGATAATACCCGTTTTTCCATGTGAGAGAAGATGTGAACCGTATCGCATAGCGCCAGAGCCATTACAAGTGGAGGGACAATAGTGGTGACATTATTCAAGGTTATACCGGTTATTGCAAAGAGTCCCATGGTGGCGCCCATGCACATGCTGATATTGGCTACGGCCAGGATTGTTAATCTGATATTTCTGAATAAAAAAAAGACAGCCAGGGCAATCAAAAGATAGGTAATAGGGATAAATGTAGCAATGTCTTTTTTCATATACTGGCTTAGGCTCAGATTTGTAGTTGTCCAGCCCGCCAGATAAAATTTGTCAACTTTCCCTCTATATTTATTAAGAACTTCCTGACACCTTGTAATTAGTCTTTTCCTGTAAGACTCATCATCAGGCCTGTCGTATGTTGATACAATGATTGCTGCTGTTCGGGCATTGGGTGAGATTAAATTTTTAACAAATAGAGGATTATTTATGGCCTGATTTTTTATTTTTTCCAGCTCATCTTTATTTTCAGGAATATCTTCAAGAAACTTTCTTACCTCAAAATAGTCAGGGCCGCCGATGGTATCATCAACATTTGCAAGGCTTTTGACTTCCCTGATATCATCTATGTCTTCAAGTTCATCAGTTATTTTCTGAAGAAGTATAAGGTTTTCGGGAGTAAATATATCATCTTTTTCAAAAGCAATTATAAAAAACTCATCATTCCCGAAAACCTCTTTAAATTTATCATAAAATTCAACGTCAGGATCATTTTCCAGGGTAAAATAATCAACATTATCTACAGTTTTTACAAACGGGGCAAAGGAAATAAAGGGCAGGGCAAAGATTATAGATATTATGAGGAATAAAACATTACGTTGAGTTACAATATCGAATATTTTTTTCATGAATCTTCACCACGGAGCACACAGAGACCACAGAGAAAAGTCTTTTATAATGACACATTCGATGAATCCAACTTTTTACGAATTCATCAATCCTGAATATCTTGTAAATCCTGTCCAAAATAATAGCGCGCTAAAGTGTTACCCCTTTGTGTCTTCGTGTCTTAGTGGCTAAATTATTAGGTTTTTTCAAAAATGGTATTTAAAATCTATATATACTTGATCATTCGCATCATAAAGACCCATCAGGGTGTCGGGATCTCCTTCAAAAATATTTAATCCTAAAGTAATATCAAGATTTGGAACATAGCTGCATATAATACGAGGAGATAAATAAAAGCTGTTTTCGTTCAGAGCGAAATTATATTTTAATTCAGCCTCAAAGTATCCTTCCCGGAATTCCTTACTTATTTCGCCATTTAGCGAGGGATTATTTCTGTTGAAATAAAGAATTGTGGAATCATAATTCTTTATAATCTGGTGGGAAAATTGAATATTAGCATACCAGTCGTTCTCGCCGGAATAATCCACCCCCAGGACATAATGATATACTATCTTTCTTGTGGATGTTAGATTATTCGTTAAAAATGACTGCCTGTCAAAATATGCTGCTTCGCCTCTGAACCCGAAGTCTTTAACAATTGTTTCAAATTCAAATCCGGCTATATGCTGCCTCCTATACTCAACCTCAATTTCTTCGTCTAATTTTGTAGTCCCGGCGAGCGCTCTGACCAGACTATCAGAAGATGCAGACCCATTTAATGTTAGATTTTTTATAGGAAAACTTTTATAATAAGGAAGATCTTCCCATGAATAAAGATAGCTTAAGCCAAGATCCCAGTCTGATATAGTTCGTAACAGCCTTATACCCCAATCTCCGTTTTCAAAAGTTTTGGGTGGAGTATCCTCATTCACATATCTTCCTTTAACATATTCTTTAAAAGCAGGGGTGAGCAAGTCGGAGTCTTGAACATCCTCTTTGAGATGCTGATATACTGCCCAGTCTGTTCCAAAATAATCTATGCGTGAAGGCTCAAAAAAAGGGATATAAACACCCTCAAGGGTCAAGAAATCAGAAAAAAGTCTTCCTCTAACCATCCAGTTGGGGATTTTTCGATCCTCGAAATCCGGGATGATAAATTCCCGTAAATCCTGTGGGTTAAGATTATCTACCGGGCTGATCTGATCGGTCTTTCCCCAGCGGATAATTTGTTTGCCGACCGTCAAGTCAATAGAGTTTGTTGACCAGAATATATATCCTTCAAAAAGATCAAAGTCATAATCCTCTTCATCATTATAAGGGCCAAACCATAAATATTCTGAATCAATGGATGCAAAAATATGATTTCTGCTGCCTTCAAAAGTCCATTTTGCTTCCAGCCTGGCATTATTATAAAATGTATAATCATGCTCATTTGCTGAATCATTATTTGTATCTACAGCTCCTTTTGCCTGGATAAACCCCCTGATATTTATATTGTCTTTAAGAGACTTAGATTTTTCTTGTTTAAATTCTTGCGGTGTTTCCTCAAGGGTGGGATCTATAATAATTATGATGTCATCAATGCACGGAGCTGTAGAAGCAGAAAATAAGATTATACAAGCGGAAAGAATTGTAATAAAAAATACACGCATATGCGTAACCATTCAAGGGCTCAAAGTAACGTCCCGCCCGTGTTCAAGGGTTCAAAGTAACGTAGGGGCGGGTTTATCCCGCCCGTGTTCATTGCAGCATAAAGCTCCTGCAGCAGATGTCGGCTTTGTGGTATGATGTGCCTGTTCGTGGCTCTTGGTCCATTGGGCTCTGGCGGGATAAACCCGCCCCTACGTGCCTGAGTTCCCTAATCCCTGACCTCCTAATCCCTGATCCCTGGCTCCCGATTTCTATTACCAATTCCCAAGATTTTGCCTACTAAATATATTATCGTCAAGATTAGTATTATACACAATATTATTAATTTTCAAAATTGTTTTGTGTTTCTTTTTTAAGTCTTCCATAAGAACTTCTGTTTCTGTCCAGATATTTTGTATTTTTTCCAGTTTTATTGTGCGATATTTTTTTATCAGTTTTCCTTTTTTATCGTAGTATTCCGTAGATAAAGCAATATAGATATTTTTTGCAATAAAGCTCTTTAGTAATGAGTATTGTGAGTCAGTTTCTTCTTTTGGTCTGCTTTCAAGTACATAGCCGTCTATATTTCCAATTTTATCCTCACTAACAATTTTGTGCTCAGAATCTTCAACAGGCCTTCTCTCCATATCTTCGTAAGTAAAATCACTGTTTACAAATCGGTTTGACTTTTGAGAGGAAACAATTCGTCGGGTTCTGCGCAGGGCAGGGAGGTATAGGAATTGATCAGTTTCTCCTTCAGACTTTTCTATTGAAAGAAAGCCCGTACCTTCTATATCCGCAGG
>JAUWQO010000152.1 GCA_030610995.1 Desulfobacterales bacterium | reverse complement strand
TGATTTTTTAGAGCAGGAAACGTCGGCTCCGGCAATATGCCTGATACTGTGGGACAGGTTTGAGAAGACAAGCTTAGGGTAAAGAGCTTTCTGAATTTCAATCGCTTCATGATAGGAAATGTTCCAGGAATGTAAATGTCTAATCTTCATGAAATAAACCATTCCTATTTACAACAAGTGCCGGGTCAAAAGCCGGCGCTGCCTCTATCTCAAATTCTTATCACCATGAAACATTTCCTGCAACACATAAGCGATTTGGTCCTAATCAGCAAGCCCTGCGCACACTCTGCACGAACGGCCCCCTTCTATTTTCCCGTCAAGAACGCTCGGAACGAATGTCCCCTATCTCCCGTGGATTCGCTCTGAATGAAAGTAACGAATGAAATACACCAGGCAGGGCAGGTCTTACTTCACATAAGGCCCGTGCTTGGTATGGCTAACACGCAGTTTTGAGTAAAAATATCATAATGAAATCACAAGTTTTTTTGCCGAGGTTGCAGTAAAAATCTATAGCAGTTATATGTAACGAAGAATTAACCGGCTGCCGATAGCCCACGGCAATAATGGCGTCGAGATTGTAATATTGGGTCCTGGTAAGTCTTGCCGTTAGCGGCATTTGTTTCCAAAATGGAAATAACTGAATCCGCCACTAATTCCCTCATCGAGTTTGTGTTGTTGCGATCCATAACCCCCTCGAATTCACACCCGCCGTTTTGTCCAATTTGTCAAGGGCGTCCCCAAAGTGCCCGGACGAGAAACCTGCCGATCATATCTTTGCAGCGAGATAGAGCGGATAGTTCTGAATAACCTGGTTCCTGATCCTGCTCAGCGGTTTTCCGGATATCTTGACGGCCCTTTTCGGTGAATACTTCAAGATATACTGCCGCAGGCTTTTTGCATGTGTTCGGGTCCCGGATTTAACCTCTACCGGTACAAGGGCATCGTCAATAACCCTTATGAACTCAATTTCAGAAGTTCCTTCCGTCCATGAGTACAGCCTTGAAACACCTGAAGCAGCAAATTCCTGGGCAACGAAATTCTCTGCGAGATACCCTTTTGCAATGCCGTAATCTTGCGAGTGGATGAGGCTAACCGGTAGATCCAGCATACACCCGAGGAGACCAATATCAAATAAAAACAGCTTGAACATATTTTCTCTGCAAAAGGATTCCAGGGGTATCTCAGCCCTTTTACATACCTTAACTTTTAGAATTAGCCCGGACTTTTCCAGCCAGGCAATGGGACCCTGCAGTTCCGCATAACCTTTTTTCCTGGGGATTACCCCTTTAAATCTGTATTTTTTGACTGACCCGTCAATATTTGCAGAAAGCTGCACAGGTACATTCTCGAATACGGACACAATATGTATTGAATTGATCTTGCCTGAATGCTTCGCAAAGTCGTTATTGTAGCTCTCAACCAGCTTTTCCTGAACATCCCTTGTCCTTTTCATTGCTTCAAAAAGATCATCCCTATAAGTCAAATAGGTTGAAACAACCTGCGGCATTCCGCCTGTAACATAATATTCCCGCAACCGATTCCACAGCCTTTGGTGGGCTATTTTTGAGAAGGAATCAACCTTGTCTGAATCCCGGTACAACTCCAATGAGACCTCATCATTCAATGCCATGAGAAATTCTTCAAAATTCAACGGGTATAGTTTCAGGAAATCGACCTTACCCACAGGGAAAGATCCTGAAGACAACTTAACCCCGATCAGTGAACCGGCGCAGCAAAGCGCAAGTTGAGGCATCTTTTCGCAAAAATATTTTAAGGATGTCAGGGCTCCGGGGCATTCCTGGATTTCATCAAATATGACAAGGTCTTTGGCAATATCAATCCTTTTGCCGGAATAGATGGATAACTCAGTTAGTATTCTTTTTGGGTTCAAATCGGTTTCAAATGTCGTTGACAGCTTTTTATCTTTCTCAAAATTGAAGGTATGGCAATCGGAAAACTCGTTTTCCCCGAAGGCTTGAAGAATATAGCTCTTCCCAACCTGACGCGTTCCTTTCAGAATGAGGGGAGAGCGTGCGACAGCATCTTTCCATTCAAGTAGCTTTGCATAGATTATCCGCTTCATAAGAGCATTATATTGGGGCATTTATTTTTGTCAACGAGTTTTTCGCAAATTACAGATATATTCATACTACTTTCTCATATATTTCCGACTTTTCTGTACCATGTCGCAATACTATTTGACAAGCTCGTAGTTCGATTGTCGAGCAGCTTCCTTCACTAAATTCCTCAGTTTCCCGTCCCTGATTTTCTCGGCATATAAATTCAATAATTTGCATGCCATACAGCATAATCATCTATAAGTTGGTAATTTATATGCTTAAAATCAGTACACTCCAACCATGAAAGTCCTATTTCAAAAATCTTTTGGTCAGAGATTCTTTTGACTTTAGCGATAATGTCATCATCTCCTGAATTTGGAGGCAGCAATTCTAATAATTCGAATTGATCCGTAAAAGATGGATTATTCTTTTTTAATTCTTGATATTCACGCTTATCCCATCCGCCAATCACATATGGTTCTTCCCATAGGAAGTCCTCTATGCCAGTTAGACGGCAAGGTGTTTTCACTGTTTTTTTTAGATGTGTCAGGTACCTGATTGCATTTTGGCTGCTACGCTTACAATTTTTTCCTAAAATCCCTTTTATTCTCTTGAACTGCTTATCCATTTTGTTTATTCCTGCCGCCATGCATCACCAGCCTCCCCCAGCCTTTCCAAACTGTAAATTTATCAGCCATTTTAACTATTCGAAATTTTCGAATAGTTGCTTCAGGCATCAACTCGCCTTCACTGTATATCTCTTTTATATGGTAGTTTACGGTGTTAACACCAACTTGAAAAAGCTCCGCCAACAGTTTTTACATAAGCCAGACAGTTTCATTTTCAAGGCGCACCTCAATTTTCGTTTTTCCGCCTTCACTATTCACGCCAGTATTTCGGATTATTCATCTTGTCTGCGCAGATGACTTTTCCACTAAAAGCGCCGATCACTTCTGGACGTAGAGCTCGAACCATTCAAGCGTCTGCATTTTTGTCAGGAATGGGATATGGAGTGTCAAATCCAAGATTTCCTGCTGGTTTAAATCCATAGCGTGGGTAGTATTTCGGATGCCCAAGTACAAAAACTAAATCTACCCCGGATCCCAATAAGACCTGTAATCCGTATTCAATGAGTTCACCGCCAATACCTTGTTTTTGAGCATCAGGCACTACTGCAAGAGGAGCCAGAATTGAAATTGATAGCGGAGCTTTGGATTCTAAACGTGCCTTGGTAAATAAAATATGCCCCACAGCTCGATTTTTTTGGAAAGCAAGCAGGGAAACAATAGGTTTTGCGCTATCGTCCCTAAGAAGATCTCGAACAAGATTTGCCTCTTCGTCAGAACCAAATGCCGCACGTTCCACAAACAACACATTATCCAAATCCGAATATAAAGCCTTTCGTATAATCATCTCATTTATCGATTAATAATCTTTGGAGACGTTTTGGGGATGCCCTTTACATTTCCATATTTACAGTACCAATACCAAGGTCTCTTACCGGCCCAATAGCATAACAGACTTTTTGCCTTAACGCGCAAAAGAATCATAATTTCAAACCTGTAAATGTAAAGGGCGTTATATATTTCTCCATTATAAACTGATGTCCCGCAAGCCTTCCCATGCTTAAAAGATAGTTATTTACTTTTTTTCGGATGTCCCACAAGTCCCCTCGAATTCACACCCGCCGTTTTGTCCAATTTGTCAAGGGCGTCCCCCAAGGGGCCCTATTGTTAATGAAAAAGCAAGAAGTATGTCATTCCAGCAAAGCTTGTCCTCGACCCGATGGGGAGCGGAAATTCAGTATTTTTGGCTACTTCGGCGCTTCTGAATTCCCGCTTTCGCGGGAATGACACATGGAGCGGGAATGACGGCCATCTTTGCGACATTACATAGATGACACGACAGTAGCAGGTATCTATATGCTTGCTAATTTGCAAAAAGCGGCACTATACAAAACTGCTTTACATCCACAAGCCCTTTGTCTGTAATCTTTAACTCAGGAATGACCGGAAGAGCTAAAAAGGATAATGTACTTGAACGAGTTGCAGAATTGTTGGACTTAAAACCTGAGCAGGTATTGGCCGTTGGGAAATATAAAAAGACGGTTACGGCTCGCAGCTTGCTCTGTTTCTGAAGAATTCACAACCCGCAGTCAGTTTAGCGGTTAAACGCGGAGAGCAATTGGTTATACGCCACAATTACTCGTTAAAAGCTTAACAGTAACTTATAAACTAATGAGCGAAAGCCCTCCTGAGCAAATCCGCTGTCAGTCGTGCGGCCAATAGAGGCCAAAAACTGATCGTCGATCAATTCTTGCCCCTGAAAGACTAGAAACGCGTAATTTCAACCCCGTTTTTCGCGCGTGAAGAACGTTCCAGAGGCTCGCAAGATTTTTTAAGCCTCGAAACTCTTTGGTGATAGGGTCATATCTACATTTTAGTCTTATCGCTTATCACCAAGAGTTAAACATAGACCCCTTTTCTTCCTTTGAGTGAATTGGTGACGTCCATTTGCAAATTGGTTAACAGCTTAATATGTTGATGATATTGTATTTATTATGTTATAATTAATTATATTAATTGCTCGAATGAGCTACTGATTTACCAATGGATGTACCGCAAGTTTTTCGCAAGCTTCCCCAAATCTATTTCTTGACAACACTAGTGTGTTAAAATGTTGACATATGATATTTTTATTAATAATTAAAAATAACAGGGCAAAACAAATATGTTCTAAAATGTATTTAATATTATTACTTAAATTTTGCAGTCTTGGGGCTTTTGAGATCAACTGGTCAACTCTTTGTATTGAATATCAGGTCTGATAGAAAGGAGTTTAGGATGAAGATTTTTTCATTTAATGGTAAGAATTATGATGTTGATGATCAAAATTTTCTGATTAATTTTGAGGAATGGGATGAAAACTTTGCAATTGGAACAGCGCCAAACCTTCATATACCCGATGGCTTGACCGAGAAGCATTGGAAAGTTATTCGTTTTGTTCGAGACTCTTTTAAGCAAAAAGAGGTGTGCCCTTTGGCATATGAAACCTGCAGGGCGAATGGATTGTCAACTAAAGGCATGAAAGAGCTTTTCCCAACAGGATATATGAGAGGCGCCTGTAAGCTTGCGGGCATAACTTATAGGGATCGTATCGTGAATTATTATGGTGGACAGGCGCCTGTATCCTGGCTGAAAGCCGATTATGAAAAAGCACGGCCTAAACCAAAGGAAAAGTTTTATCGAGTGGATGTGGTTGGATTTTTGGCAGATCCTTTGGAATGGGATGAGAATTTTGCTATACACGGGGCAGATGAAATAGAGGGCGGATTGACCGATAAGCACTGGAAACTAATTTATTATCTCCGAGATAACTTCAAAAAAAATAATTCCGTTCCAACATTATACGAGTGTTGTGAGGCGAATCAGATCGAACTGGACGAGCTTGAGAGACTTTTTCCGCGCGGGTATCATCGGGGTTTGGTCAAAATTGCCGGCTTGAGAGTATTACTGTCATGTCAACTTTGATGGCGTTGTGGAAGTTTGGTGACGTCCATTTGTAAATTAGTTGTCGGCTTAGTGTGTTGATTATATTGTATTTATTATGCCATGATCAGACAAGTTGGAAAAGATAGCTAATCTGCTTGACCGGGTTACCTATTTACCAATGAACGTCCTTAAAAGCTCCCCCTTTACAACTTAAATCTACAAAACATCAATTTTGATGACTTGCATCTCTTTTCCTGAGCTTGTTAACCAACAGGTGAGCCTGACGGATGGGTTCAGGTATCCTGTATCGGCCCCCACAGTTCAGAACCATTTTTACTGCATCTTTAATTGTAATCGCATATCCCGGAGAAACAAAAAGCGGTTTTACGTTGGTTCTTGTTCTTACGACCGCTCCGATCTCCCGGCTCTTATAAAAAAGCGGGCTGAAGTTGCCTCTGTATTGACCTACCTCGGAAAAGTCGCCAACAAGACGTTTTTTTGCACAACCTATAGTTGGTTTTTCGATCAAAAGACCGATGTGGGAAGCCAGCCCTAAACCTCTGGGATGCGCAATGCCCTGGCCGTCACAAAGAAGCAGATCCGGGTTGCTTTCAAGCTTCTTGAAGGCTTCTAAAATAATGGGGATTTCCCGAAAACTCAAAAGACCCGGAATATACGGAAAGTTTGTTATACCTTTGGCCCATTTTTCTTCCACTTTTTTAAGCGACGGATAACTCAAGACAACGACACCGGCCCATACATTATTTGATTTTTTAGAGCAGGAAACGTCGGCTCCGGCAATATGCCTGATACTGTGGGACAGGTTTGAGAAGACAAGCTTAGGGTAAAGAGCTTTCTGAATTTCAATCGCTTCATGATAGGAAATGTTCCAGGAATGTAAATGTCT
>JAUWQO010000076.1 GCA_030610995.1 Desulfobacterales bacterium | reverse complement strand
TATTTGTAGTGCTTCAATAATTAAAGAATACACCACACCCAGAGGAATTAAAAGAACTAAATGGAATAAGAAGAAGTAAAAGGAACTTTAAAGGCTAAAACCCACAACATAATCAGACTCACAACATAACGTCCCCAAGTCACGCAGCAAAGGCTATACCTGGTCCACATTTTTCAGGTCTGATATCGATTTCCATATGGTTCCTTCCGAGTCAGTTGGCCAACGGGTTCTTCAGCCGCAGCGAGTAGCTGTCGGCTGCAAGAACAAGGTTAGATCCATGCCTATCGGGTTGTTGCCCAAAATATTTTATCAAAATAATATAACCTGTTGAAAATAATGCATTTTATATGTCATAAGCCCTAAATATATATTGGAGACAAAATATCTGCAATAACAATAAGTTAGAGCATTTTGTGTACGTTAACCGGATAGGCATTGTTAGATCGAGATTCATTGTGAAGACAAATTACCACCGATAAGTCCAATAATAGCCCCAAACCCCGCCTGCCAGCCAAAATTACAAATTCGAAAGATCTTATCCTGCAGAACTGGTATCTCTGCCATCGTCTTGGCGTCTGGATTTAAGAAAGACAACACCCACATACCCAAAAAACATAAAAGGGTTAAGCCCGTGACAATTAAGAAAATTATTTTAAAATAAGGATGGATTTTGAAGGTTCTTGATTGTGTATTACTCATCGGAAGAACCCTCCTTGCCCTTTTTCATTATCTCGGGGCTGACTCCAGATGGTGGGGTTGTAAAAGTGACATTAGTGAAATCAATACCATCTAGCTTAGAGCCATCGAAATGAGTTCCAGATATTGTTGTCCCTGAAAGATTGGCGCTGGTAAAATCGGCATTTGTTAAATCAGCATTAGAAAGATTTGCTCCTTTGAGATTAGCTCCGCGAAAATTAACTCCTTTGAGTTGGGAAGCACATAGATCAACCCCCGATAAATCGATCCCCTCGTAATCGCCTCCACTTCTGATAATGATTGTTTCCGATCCTTTTTCTATGGCATAGGACCCAGAACTCGGTGAAGTGATAGTCTCTTTGAGAATAATTCCTATTTTCTTCAGTACACCCATTATTTCCTCCTAAATCTAACCTCAAGGATGAGCCGACACAAAAGCCGCCTAACACTTTGAATCTACTGAAAATCGGCTCGGCTTTTGTGGTCAGCTCAATCCTTTTGTTAGCCTTTTTCATTTATGATGAGCGACCAATTATCAAGATATTCAGTTGTGGCATCGGTATTAATTTTAAAATAGAATGTTTTCCAGTCTGGGTTTTCTTCAAATCCTGCTGAAATGGCTTGTGCTGCAACATCCGCTACTGGAACGATAAATACCGTCGGGACGTCATTACTTGATTCATTTTCTTTCAAATCAATGAAAACATAGATCAGTCTACTATTTTTAAGTGTTAGTGGTTTTCTCCCAACAGACCATTCCCAGTATTTGTTTTTCTTTGCATTTCTCGCAGTCTTTACCTGTACGGGAATTGCTGTTCCATTAAGGATATTACCAGCCATCAGATCGATAACATCTGATCCATCACGAGTGAGTGCAACTGCCATACCGAGAGATGACAATTTGTAGGCCACAAAGTGTTCGCCTGCTGCGCCTGTCAGCTTTGTTGAAATCTTAATCCTATGTTTCTCCTTAGGCTACGGATTAATCAGCGGCCCGGCCCTTTGAGTCCACTGAATTTACGGGTTGGCTGCTTTTTTCCATTTGCAAGAATTTGTGCACAATGTACTGTCAAAAAGCTCCTGATTCAAAATATCCAGTACATGAAGTGAATTGACTAATCCACCGCAGTATTTTGGCTCCAGCGCTATGGTTAGCCCAACTATTTTGTTCAAAATTGGCCCTAACAAAGGCCCATTAATAGATAGAGTGGATCTTATCTCTGCATCAGGTATAAGATTCTCAGATCCAAGAACCGACCCAGCGTTCGGGTTGTCTACCGCAAAGTAGTCGAGATCTATATCGAGGAATACTGGGCAATCTGGCGGAAGATCATATAATAGCTTTTCCGAATTCTGGTAGAATTTCACTGTGTGTATGCGACCATTACCATCTCTTTGTTGCTGTTCAGTACGAGCGGTCTTGAATGCAGCAGAATCCTCGCGGTCGTTTAATAATACATAAACATCTGAGAAAAAATTGAGATAAAGGGCCGGAAGAATGTGCCCATCATTCAAGCTGCGAAGTCGAAGCCAAGCAAAAAGTCCAAGTTCCGTCCGGTTACGAATATTAAGATTGTCCAAATCGTCCGGGATCACCTCGCCTGTTACACCTACGTCATCATGTGCATCAATACTAATCAGAGCCGCGTGTGGGGAATCCTTATCAATCGAGTAAAGGCCCCAGAAATAAAAAGCAAAACGATGTTCATGGACAATTCCTACCGTGCAACAACCGCTATCGTGTAATGGGTGGGAAACAATCGAGGATTCACAACCCGGTGGATTTAGCCACCCATTAATGTCCTTGAGCCATTTTGCAATGCGATTAGTCTCCATCTGTTCCTCAGCCAACGCCTGGCATAAGGCGCGGCGGCTTTTTGCCGTCGCCCTTAATGCCGTCGGCATCTTCCTTTTTATGACCCAAATGTGCCAACAAAGCCTCATAAGCCTCTGGGATTTCAGTTTGTGAACGGTTAATTGCTTTCATTGCGAACGCATATGCTTGATGCCAAGCTGAGCCGCTGCCACCCCACGGCATGGTTGCCATCTTTGTTAGATACATATTTGCTCGCATTAATGTTGCATATGTTGCAGAAATAGGCCTGCGTACCTGATCGGGTAATAATGAAAATAGCCCCTCAGAAATTGACCTTTCAAATTGGGTGACAAGAAAAAGAGCGCCAATCGTATCATCATCAGTTAATTTGGATATTTCAGCGTTAAACTCAAGCTCGTCGATAAGAGCCTGGATAGGTCCAACATCATATGGGCGTTGTGGCATTAGAAGTGCCCCAGGCGACTCTTCACAGATTCTAAGCCATTGTCCTTTGTGATCTTGCAATTCATCTGGATGGAATTTTCGACCACGGGGGTGTGCATCGTTATAGAGCTGGACCTCGGCATGACACTCAAAGCATAACGGTATAGCATTTTCAATCGAGTCATCCCCGCCATCTTCATTTGGTTGAATATGGTGTAACTCTATTTTAATTCCACAGTAACGATGGCAAACGCAGCACCGACGATGACAGGCGACTAAAAGTTTATTCGCTTCAGTGCGTTTAAATCCCATTTATCTTCCTCGTAATTTATCAGATAGTGCCGAACGCTGTGGTAACGGGTTTATGTAAAGGTGGTGGAACGAAGTGGAGCCAGCGTTACATAAATCCCAGTTTACCACCTTGTTAAGCATCAAAGACTACAACGCATGTGACTTCTTTTTTGTCCCTTCAGCGTTGTTCCATTATGGTTCCATTGTGGCTGTGTTTTATTTATTAATTCCTCTTCCACATAATGTCGGAGTGATTCTGGAGAAACTTCGACAAATGAAAGAGCAACGTCATGACCCGACACTACCAACCTCTGTAACTCATCAAACTTGGAGCCAGTACTTTTACCTGATTTAGTTTTCTTGTTTCTCCAAACCAAATGAGAGCGGATTCGCTGTTTACTGCTTTCTGATTTGGTTTGGCCGATATATTTTAATTGCCATTCTTTCTTAGGCTTAGCAGCGAAAATAGCGTAAACACCTCCACGCTTGTCGATATTATTCAGAACATCAATATTAGCTTTATCTATTTCTTTGTAGTGCTCTTTCCATGTATCGACTGCACCTTTTTCCTTAAACAGATCTGGGTAAATAAATTTAACTTTTGTACTATTTAGACATTTTCTTGCCGAACTCAACAGCTCCTTAAGGATTTTTTTGTCAGATATCTCTACTTCTTTATACATCGATATTTCCATTCTCTGGACGCTTAACAATGATTAGTGGGAAAAAACGCTCAATATCATGGAACGAAATCGCGCATGACATTCTCACCTTTTGTATAGTTTCAATTTGTTGTAGCCCACCAACACTGAATATTGAAATCAGAAAAGCGAGCTGTTTTTCTCAATTTTTCCGGTATATCCGATATGCGGGAAAAAACGCTTGATATCCCTGATATCAGGGGTTTTATGAGAAGGTCTCTACAACCATATATCCTCTCCTCATTGCAGATAAGCTATTAATGTTTGTATCTATAGAAATATAACATGGTTATGCGGTTTTAAGTTTCCGATTCTACTATTTTTATTTCTTCATCTGTTAAATCATACAGTTTATAAACTAACTGATCTATCAGTTTGTCCGTTGCTTCGATTTGGCGTTGTAAGGAATAAGAAAAGTTTGGGGACGCCCTTTACATTTCCACATTTGGGCTTAAGGATCAATGAGATTGTAGCCCTTTTATTGTACTATTGTCTCCCCTCGCTTTACCGACTGACTCACCCCGGCCAATGAGAGATTCAATCGCCTTGCTAGTTGAGCCATACTAATACAAAGGTCTCTTACCACCCAATAACATAGTAGACTTCTTGCCGCAACCCGCATCATTTCAAAACTTTAAATGTAAAGGGATGTCCCGAAAGCCAAATGATAATTTGTAAACTGCAAAACTAAAGGGCGTCCCCAAGAACTTATATCGTCGAACTGCTTCAAGAGTCTTCGGCCCCCGGATTCTCTCCAAACGCTTGGTCAATGCCGAACCGCTCAACGTCATGGCGAAGGGACTGGAAGAAGCCAGATCGACGCGTTTTTTCGATGTCCCTCGCAAGTGCGTCTTCGATGCATTTCAGTTGGCGATCCGAGAGCATGTTTCCTCGGTGGTGTGCGTATTCGGTCCGATAGTGCAGGAAATCGAGGACAACGTCCGGAGGTGCTTGGGAACCAATGTTATAGACGCCCTCGTGATGTATAGGGCCCATCTGCCAGTCAAGAGCTCCAGAGGTCTCGATAATGCCGAGAAGAGCTATGTGGGGCAACTTGGCATAAACCATCAGTTCGGAATTTGTTTCGAGAAGCTCTGCGTCGATGACACCAGCGAAGTAGCGGTTGGTCTTCGGATGGTGAAGCAGCGACTGGGGAACACCATCTAGGTTGAGCAAGTACTGTTCATGCCTCGCCAGGTCCGTTCGTTCGCCACGCAGGTATTCACGCCAGACACCGAGCGTATCGGCCGCACGTTGGGGGCGACTCTCCCGCAGGAATTTACCAGTGCCCTCGTCAAGGCACAATGATAGGATTCGCCACGAAATCGATACACAGAACCTCAGGAGCCACTCTTCGTAAGTGATGCTGGTCGGTGTGCCTTGCATGAGGGGCCGAAATATCTTTCGTGCGAAGAGTTTCTCTGACTGCGAAAAATCACCCTCGCAGCTATCGCAAAGCCAAGCTCGCTTCAACCCGTCTTGTGCTCGGATATTTGGGTTGCTACCGCCGCGAAGGTAGCCCGTCGGAGACGAGTCCTTCAACCATCGGAATACGAATGCGGGGACGATGTGACTCTGGCGTAAATTCTCGATCCTGCCGCAAAGCCGGCAAGCGTCCCGTGTCATTGGCTTCTTTGAATTGTTCTTGTGTCTTATTTTCATGCTATGATAACGAGTCTGTAGAATAAGTCCTCACATGTTCAAAATTGCGAAAATTAGGGCATCCCAAATGGTGTCTCGAGACGAAATCGTTGCTTACAAGTCAAATATGAAAGCCGGTTTTTTGTCAATTTTTGATAAATACCTTTTCCTACAGGCTGAACACCCGTTTCAGCTGCGTTGCCCAGAGCGACAAAGGAGCGGCGGGTAACGTCAGCTGGAAACACTCGTTGGGCGCTGAATATATTACGATTTTAGCGTTTGACGACGTTCTAATAATGCCTCATAACGTTTTGTTAATGAAAAAACATAAATTAAAATAGCTTCAGTAAACTCAAGAATGTCTTGTGCATCTTTTTTTGAGACAGGTGTATCAATATCATGAGCGGCTTCATTTCCGACAAGTCTGATTTGATGCCCCCATTTTAATAAACGTTCGTCAATATGGTTTTCTGTTTTTAATTTCTCCAGCCTTTGGTTGAGATTACTACCAGTGACGTCTAATATCTTGCAGAGTCCCTCAAGGCATTTTCTGCACATCAATACGCAGGGATCAAAAAGAGACATCTTGTATGATCTTAATGCTTGAACATAAGCGCTTTTAATTGACGATGGAAAATGCTCAGTCGAGATTTTTGATTCTGCAGGATATAAAACAACTGAATCGGTAACAGTTTCAAATTCAGCAGGGACACCCCTCAATGATTCTTTAATGAGAAAAGCCTGATCGCAACGATGGCAAATGCAGATTGAATAATGCTCTGCATCATACATTGCGTCTACCTGATCTTCAGGGTTTAGTGCCTCACTATGAAATTCCCCTGTTGCGTCTGCAATTGCCTTAACTTCAACAACCAAATTGCATTGAGGACAAAATACATCAAATGTATCTTTCTTCATTATTTACTCATTTTTTTCGGCCCAATGTAGAGCTGAGTGGCTGGGCAACGATAACCGAAAAATTTATGCTAAGGGTAAAAACTATCGGCCAAATACTGCCTTTCGAAAAGCGGCATGGCTTTGCCCAGTCCATCTCCAGCGCCTTGTTCGGCCATTCTGTCCGGTAATTTGGTTATTGGCTATTAATTTTATCTATTAAGAATTCAGCAAATTCCTTAGTAATGCGAACTTTGTCTGCACCTCGATTGATTGTGTTTAATGTGTAACCACCAGCTGAAGTTACTGGTACATTTGGGTACAATTCCGTAAATTCCTCAACCAAGTCTTGCCTTCTTAGGTTATATTTCCACCACTTTTCGCCAAAGGCTACGGACTGGTTTCTCCCTTCCATAAAATAAGGCCACCGCTCTTTCCAGGTATCTTCTTTTTTTTCATCCTCGCTTACACACTCAAGGCCCCCAATGACTGTAAAATATGATAATAATGAACCAGCACCTATGGCAGTTGTAATAAGTATATCTCCTTTTCGGACACCTTTAGGTTTTTTCTTAGAGAAATGTAGGTTTTGGTGTAAAGCCGAAAAGTCTCTTTTGTCAGATATTTTTATTGGAGAATCCTTATGCCCAATTGGCTTTAAAAAATATTGTGGATTTGGATTTTTGATATTTTCATCAGAGTAAATTGTTTCCATAATATCACAAATAATATTTGGTTTTTTCTGCCACTCTGGGTTCATTCTGTTGTATTGGTCAACAAACGAACAAGCCTTAACTATTTGATTGTATGTTAGTTCTGCTTTCTCAATTGTGTTGAAAATCTCGTCGAGAGTATCATCTATAATATCCTTATCATATGTTTCTACTCCCCACTCATGATTATTAATCAATCCATTTCTTGTGAAGTTCGCCGAGCTTAAAATCATTGCTTTGTTTTCAGGTCTAATGGCGAAGTATAGTTTCCCGTGCAATTTATTGTTAAGGTGAATTTTTAAGTTAATTTTTGGGTAATTTTGTTGGAAAAAGTCGCATGTTTCTTTCAGGATATTTGGTTTAGTTAATTGTTCTGGATCATTTGGTTTGCAAGTCGTGATAAGGTCGATCTGAGTTATATCACTATATTTAAATTCACTTAAAAGGCTTTTAATTTGACTTGCTAAAAATGGTGAAACAATGACTATACGAATAGTATCTGGCGTAAAGAGATTTCTCAATGCCTCAAGATGATTGGTAGATATATTTGAGATAATTGTAGTTTTGTTCATTGTTATCTTATTAGGCCGAACCATTAAGTGCAAAGAAATAAATCAATGATATTAGCTATTGCTGACTTATTTCTTGATTTTAATCATATATTAATATCGCATATATTTATGGGCCGCTCCTTGATATATTGGTTAATTACTTTGCAATAGATTTATTTTCCTTTGGGCACTTTAGTGACACTCCTATCTTTACAATAGATTATATTCGATATGTCAACATATGAAAGAGCATCCCGGAATTTCCCTCAGCTTGCTGGCCGATGGTGCAGCGCCTATAAACCGCTACCGATACTCATATTTGACTATGAAGCAGTATCAAAATATGAAACATTGAAACCTTGGCTTTGAAGGTCAGCCATTTTTTTAGCTACTGCTTTATAAAAACTACCTTTGTCGCTATTTGTGAAAAGATCCCCTTCACAATCCCTTTTTATTTCATCATCTATTTTTTCCGTTAAGGTGAAATTACCACTTGTGTGGTATGAAACTCTTAATTCTACTTTTTTCATAACGAACTCCTGATGTATATTAATGTGAAGATTTGGTGTTTATAACGCTGGTGCTGTGGTACAGGGAAGCCAAAGGAATCTCGAAAAATGCGAGTTTTACAAAGGCCATCGAGATAAATAAATCCGGCCCGGCTTCCCCTGTTGCTACGCTACTTGGAACTTATGGGACGCTCCTTTAAATATTGATTGCTTAAACGTCCCTGTACTCGCTCAAGATTTAATCGACATATCAATTTATCAAGGAGCGTCCCGAAACTCCACCCCCCATGCCGTGGTGTTGTGGGGAGGGGGAGAGAGAAACTCCCCCTTACCCGATTAGGCGATACTTGGCCATGTTACTTTCAATGAAACAGCGTTTTCTTCAGCAGCTTTATACAAAATACGTCCACCATCAAGATGGACTACAATCTCTAATCTTGTAAGTGCCCCTTTTTTATCATTGCCTGCATAAGCAAAGACTTGTGCATATCCCTCTGGTGGTAAATAAGTTGGAGGATATGCTGTCCATGAATCTGGTGCTTTCGAGTTAGAGAACGCTGTAGCAGATTTTTCTACAGTGAACTCCACTACCTCTTTGTTTTTACAAGCTGCTTGTATTTCATTGTAATTTTCTGAGTTAAATTCCATTCTTAATCCTCTAAATATTTGCCTACCGGGCAATCTGACGGTCTTTTTTTGTTCCAGAAATCTATAAGTTTTCTTTTGTTCTTTTTGTGCCATTTTTTTATGTTTCTAAAGTATGTCGATAATGCATTCCCGTTTAATGGCACACAACCATTGATAGTGAAATTGTTGCATTCTCCCTGAAAACATACTCGAAAGTGGGGAGGCGGATGCTCATTTGAAAACACCTCAATCCTTAAGCCATTTAACCGACCAAAGACTTCTTCAGCAAGAAATCGTGTTCCATCCTCGTTGACGATTGGCCCCATAGCAAAACAATCTTCTAATTCTTTGGCCAATTCAGATGGTACATCAATAATCCATTCATTCATTTTTATTCGCCTAATCCATAAACGGTTCAAGGGGTTGGAGCGAAAGCGGAAACCACTTGAATCCGCTCGACCGCCGGGTTATGCATTTTTAAGTTTCCGATTCTACTATTTTAATTTCTTCTTCTGTCAATTCGTACAACTCATAAACCAGTCGATCAATTTGCCTATCCGTGGTTTCAATCTGGCGCTGGAGGACGGTTTTAGTCTGGGGTATTGTGTTTTTTGCCAGTTCTTTGCGCAAATCTAACATGAGCTCGACTAGTTCGACCATCCGGGCGTGGCGGACTTTGTCGCTGGAGTTAGAAAAATCGATAGTGCGGATGGGGAATCTTTCTACATAGACAACTTTAATTTCAGCAAATACCTTATTAACCATCTGTGGATTCTGCAATGCAAAAATCTTTTGCATCAATCTAGAATTGATTAAACCTAAAATATATAAAAGACTTAGATTGGTTTCATTCTTTAATGATATTATGTGGCATGAATTAACAGCAATAGCTGAATCACTGTCTATACAAGCTAAAATATGATCATCAGTGCGCCTCATCAAAATTTTAACTTTTTCGAAAAGTTTTGAGTTGCGCGGTGCCGCAAGCCAAGGACCATAATTAACAAATTCATCGACCTCTGAAATTTTATATCTTTCTATGTTCTTACCGCGATATAGGTTTTGCCATCCAGGCGGTCTATTGCCTTTTACAGTGTAAGGTCTTTCTTTCAAAGTCTTATCTATTTGCGGCGGATTACCCTTCCCTTTTTCATAAAGTTTAACGCCAGCTTTAACAATGGCAATATCTCCTAAAAGAGCCCTGTGATTAAGTATTTTATTAAGCAACTTTCTATCTTCTTCCGAATTGCGATAGTCTATTTTATTCAAATCGTTGGACAAGAAAGTAGAAAGTTTTCGTTTATATGCTCTTTCATCAACACTGATATTTAAGACGGCTTCGGAATCAGGTCTACTATTGCCGGTAACAAACACAAGAGTATCCACAATTGCAGATTTGAAAGTCCAGCCAGACTGCCAAATCCCAAGCATTGAATAGTTTTTTAAAAGCCAAAATCTAAATTCGTTGCAGCTTTCTAAATCACAAAAAGTATTGGGCACTATAAGCGAAAGAAAGCCATTTTTGCGAACCAGTTGTAAACATTTTATTATGAAATAGCAGTAACTATCGGGAAACTTGCGGGTATATGGATAACGATTTATAAGATAAATTGATTCCTCTTTATTAAACGGGACACCATAAGGTGGATTTCCTATTACAGCATCAAAACCGCCCTCCTGCATGATTTTGGAAAACTCCGCTTCCCAGTCAAAAGCATTGACCCGATATATTTCCTCTTCGTCAAAAATGTTAATTTGCTGTTTTTCGTGAAAATCAGGCCCAATAAGAGAATTCCCACATTTGATATTATTCGACAAGTCCGGCAAAACCCGCTCTTGAAACAATGCTATTTGCTTACCGATGCTTTGTTCGTCTTCTCCTTCCAGTACCTTGAGGAGCAAAGAAAGCTTGGTCACTTCTACGGCCTGGTGGTCAATATCCACTCCGTAAATGTTATTCAAAAGAATCCGTTTCCGTTCGTCGGTCGTGAGCCGCCATTCGCCTTTGTGGGATTGATACAACCGCGGGGTTTTGCCTTTGGCCCATTTTTCAGGATCATCATTCACGTATTGGTCACGATGCCAATCAAGTAAATATTGGTATGCTCCAAGTAAAAAAGAACCTGAACCGCAAGCGGGGTCTAATATTTTTAATTTACTTACAGCGCCTCTTGGCCCCGGCTTTTTACCTTCAACAAGTTTTCCTACGGTTTGCTTTACGATGTAATTAACTATGTATGTAGGAGTATAATAAACACCGCCGGCTTTTCTTACTTCCGGTTTTTCCTCTATTTTTGCCTGATGTTTCGGTGTCAGACGAATAATTTTACCAAGAAATTGTTCATATACCTGACCCAATATATCGGCAGGTAAAACGGAAAATTCATAGGGGCTGTCAGGATAGTATAAATTTTTGAAGATGTCTTTTAAAGTCTTGTCATCAATAGTCAGGCTTGGGGTAAGATTGTCGAAATTATCACGAGTTTTTTCTTTTTTGAAATGGAACAAGCCTGAATTATATTTATCATCCGCTTTGCGAAAAAGTTGAAACAATCGTTTATAAACATTGTTTCCGTTTTTCAAAGCCATTAATCTGCCATAATCTTCAATGCCTCGATCTTCGCAGATACGGAGAAACACAATTCTGTCAATTGTCTGCTGAACAGCAAAATTAAGTTCTCTCTGAGTAAGATCAGGATTTCGCAAAGCAATATTACGAGATAGAAGTTCACGCCAACGCTCAATTTCCTGTAAGAAAGCTTTGTCAACCTCGGCAGTGCCTTTTTTAGTTTTTTTGAGTTTTACATATTTATCAAAGGAACCCTTTAAAATGGCTTTAGGAGAAAAAATATTTACGAGTTCATCCCAACGCTCTATATAATCAGTGTATTTCATATAGAGAATACGTGAATGCGATACCTTGTCTGTTTTAGCGGGTTTTACACGGCAGTCATAAACTGCAAATTCTTCAAAGTCCGTTAGAATACTTAGAGGCAGCTTGGCGCTCCATCCATAACGGCGCAACTGATATGCAGGGTGTATATCTTTTTTGATATTTACAGCGGGTTTTTTTGCTTCGAGAAAGAATTTACGAGTGCCGCCTATGCGAAAACAATAATCCGGCGCTTTTGTAACACCACCTACCTTTATACCATCTTCATGAATTACCTCTTTGTAAGCTTCTGCATGGCCCTGTTTATTCGTAATATCCCAACCTAATTCTTCAAAAAAAGGATTTATGAATTCAAGACGCACCTGAGTTTCATTATATGAGCCTTTCTTGTACATTTCTAAATTATAATCGAAAGTCTCAATCAATTTTTTGATTTTGTCAGGTATATTCATATTCAAAGGCTCTTTGTTTTATACAAACGACTCGAATGCTATCAGGCTGAGGCTTGCTGCAATCTCTCTGCAAGCCAGATCTTGATGATTGACTGTCGGGGAACCTTGTCAAAGTCTTTAGCCTTCATATATCTCAATCTCCTCATCTCTCGCCCGGCGCACAGAGATAATCCTTATGTTATCACCACGATATGTAATAACTCCTGACCAGTGCTTTACTGCTATCTTTCCAATAACTAAAAATCTCTGTTCGTCCGTTGTTTTTGCAGGGATCTCCAATAAGTCGGGATCCTCCCAAAGCACCTGGGCTTCAATAAAATCAATCCCATGCTTGAAAAAAAACTTATGATGTTGACCCGGATTTAATAAAGGCTATAGTATCGGATGGGCCATGCACTATTTTTTGGGGAAATACTTTACCCCGGCGATATTCTTAAAATCTGAATCCTGAGTCCAGAGTATGGCTTCAAATACCTTTGCTGTTGCGAGAATAATACTGTCTGCCATTGGCAGAGCATGTTCCAAACTTAGCTTTGAGGCAGCAATCGCCAACTGGGCTGTCAGATCCACAACCGTTCCTTTTTGCATAGCAGCGGCCGCCTGAAGGGCTTCATTCTCACTTGATTCCCGCAGAACGACCTTGAAGACCTCATAGATCGTTACCACAGGAACAACAAGCGAAGGTGTATCTTTCAAAGGGGTTAGGAAGTGCTTTGCATTCAGCTCGTCTGCAAAGTACGCAAGCCAACCGGAAGAATCGACGATATTCATATTCTATCTTCCTCACGTTCGAATTCCGTATTTATGCCTTTGAGAAATCCGCGAAGCTCTGTAATATCTCGTTCAGGGATAAACTCGATCCGACCGTCATATTCTACAACCTGCATTTTTTGACCAGGGCGAAGACCTAAAGATTGTCTTACTTTTTTAGGGATAACGACTTGAAATTTTGGTGACACAGTGACTATTTGCATAACAACAGCTCCATCGATACTAATAAATATTACAATATCATGATCGATTGGATCTTGTCAAGCAAGACAGGGGCGTTTAGTGGGCAATAGCATCTACCCTGTTTTGTCAATTAGTTGGTCGTGTGATGAGAAACCTCTCGTAGGGGCGGCTTTACGCCGCCTGCCGAGTCGATTCGGGCGGGGTAAACCCGCCCCTACGGCTGTAATTCCGAATATTGCCAGAGGTTATTGAGAAGTTACA
>JAUWQO010000100.1 GCA_030610995.1 Desulfobacterales bacterium | reverse complement strand
TCTGCAAACCCATTAATATTCCAGATATGCACACCAGCTCTCACAGCTTCTGCAAATTTTGAATTTGCAGTCAGCATATACCCGATCCTAAGTCCACAGATACCGTAGGCTTTGCTCATGCTTTTGAAAATTGTTACATTTTGGTGCTTTTCGATTTCTTGTTCCAGGCTTATTTGATCATGGTTCTCTGCAAAATCTATAAATGATTCGTCAACAATCAGCATGCAGTTATGAGTTTCAAGTTTTTTTGCAAGACGAATGAGATCGGGCTTGGGAATTAAAATAGATGTTGGATTGTTAGGCGTTACTACAACAGCTAAATCGACTTTTACTCTGATCGCTTCTGCAGCAAATTTATCTACATCCAGCAGGAAAGATGGGAACTCAAGCGGAAATTCGACTACCTGGCCTGAAGGCGCAGCATTGGCATATTCATTAAAAGAAGGCACCGGAACGATTAACTTACTTGATATGTGCCCGGATATTATTTTTATTAATTCAGATGCTCCGTTTCCCACAACAATTCTTTCTGCAGGTTGGCCGATTATTTTGCCAACAAGGCCGGCAAGGGCATCTTGTGCCACCGGATAATTCAGAACAAGGTCTTGAATTTGATCTTTAAAGCTTGTGAAAATAGCCTCTGGTGGGAAATAAAGATTATAAAGATAGGCATGATCTATAAAATTATGCCGATAGTAACCACCATGTTGGGCGGAGATGAATTCGTATTTTTCGGATTGAGTCTTATGATTATTTTGTGACATTTAATAGTCCTGTTGTTTACTGGGGGGATGTTACTGCATTGATTAAAAAATCATGATGTGAAAGAGTAACAAGTTTCGTGGTCGTATCATTGCCTGATAAAAATAGTTTCTCAGCCTCTGCCAGATCTTCAATAGTATCTATTTCATACCATGGATTGCCGTCAAAAGAGACAGTTTCAAAAGAGAGGCTGCCATCAGCAATCATTTCCGCAAATATGGTTTCGTAATAGTCATTTACTTTGCCGTCTGAAATACGCTTGTCTAATCTTTTTACAATTCGATACCAGGAACTAAGCGAAATGCTGTAAATATTAACAGTCTTATGTTTGAGCTCACCAAAGGAGTCTGCGTTGCCCGCCAAAAATGCTTTAACATATTGAGATTTATTAATTGTAACGCATCCCCCATTCATCCAGGATTGCATCTTTGCAACAGCAATTCTGTCAGGAAACAGCATGGCATCCAGAAGTGAGTTGTCAAAAACAAGATCACTTTCGAGCAGCAGAAATGGCTCCTTGATAATTTCACGTGCCATCCAGAGAGAATAGATATTGTTTGTCTTCTTGTATAACGGACTGTAAATATAATCGATATTTATGTTCCCTGCCTTATTTCCCAGAAAATTTTTAATACAGTTTTCCAGATGTCCTGTAACCACGACCAAGCGTTTGAAATCATGCTGATTCAGACTGGAGATCAGTCGTTCAAGTATCGACATGCCATTGACTAATGTTAGACATTTAGGTGCATTCTGCGTCAAGGGATAAAGGCGGCTGCCTGTTCCGGCTGCAAGAAGTAATGCTGTAGTCACATATTCTTTATGGTTGGAGCCATGCTTCATATTTATAACCTTTCCTTAATTGTTAACATATTACAGAATACATTATTGGAGGAAAAACGCACCTTCGCAAATTGCCAAGCAAATATCTACATTAAGAAGATAACTTTGATGTAGCGGGCCTAAAAGCCCGATTTGTTTTCGTGCATTATTGCCTGCGAAAAAGAAAAATAGGGCAATTTTGCACGATAAAACCCCCTACTAAGGGTTTTATCGTGCGATTTTGCCGAATAAAAAGTCTTGACATTATAACAGAAAGACTGTAAGTTTAACTGAAAGTCAAATTCGTTGCCAAGTCTCGAAACTTTAGAAGGTATCAGATAGTGTTTCATAAAATCTTTGTTTAAGATATCCAGCCATTTCCAAGTCAAGAAATATCTACAACAATTTGTAGGAGATATACATGATAAAGGTTATGACGGTCAAGCCGAAACTGCTGGATCAGGTGCGGCATGCTACACGGGTCAGGCACCTCAGTTACAGAACCGAGCAAGGCTGTGCTTAGTCCACTGGATTAGGCATAGCTTCGAAAATGAAATTGACCGAAAAGCAAAAAGCATTTTTAGGTTATATCTCGCAATACATAGATGAGTGGGATCGCTCACCCAGTTTTGAAGAGATATGTTCCCATTTCGGTTTTAACTCTTACAACACAGTAACTACTTATCTAAAGGCTCTGGAGCGCAAAGGCTATGTTCGGCTTCCCGGAAAAAAGAATCAGAAGCGGGCCATTGAGGTGATCAGCCCTGTGGAAACCAGGCGATTTGAGTTTCCCCTGCTGGGGAGAGTGGCGGCAGGAAAACCGATCGAAGCGGTCGAGGACGTAGATGTCATTGAAGTCCCTCCATCCATGATAGGCAGCGGAGAGCACTTTGTCCTACATGTCAAGGGAGATTCCATGAAAGACGACGGGATACTGGATGGGGATTTCGTGGTGGTCAGGAAACAGCCAACAGCAGAAAACGGAGAGACCGTGGTTGCCATGGTCAACAATGAGGCAACCATTAAAAAATATTACAAGAGGAAACGTGATGTGGAACTTCGGCCCGCCAACAAGGGGATGGAGTCCATTGTCGTCAAGCAGGGAGACCTGAGGATCCAAGGAAAGGTGGTGGGTGTAATCAGGTATTTTAGATAGATTGACCGCTGGCATATTAACAGAAGTTGGACTGGCCGACAGATACTATATGCCCCGCCGTCAAGCCTGTCTGGGGACAGGGACGTAGGAACGAAAAACGTTATGGCTTTCCCGGTCTGAGTGCATTTGTTCGGCGTAGCTGATATGCAGGCTGTATATCCTCTTTGATATTTACAGCGGGTTTCTTTGCTTCCAGAAAGAATTTACGAACACCGCCTATGCGAAAACAATAATCCGGCGCTTTTGTAACACCACCTACCTTTATACCATCTTCATGAATTACTTCTTTGTACGCTTCTGCATGGCCTTGTTTATTTGTAATATCCCAACCCAGTTCTTCAAAAAACGGGTCTATAAATTCACGGCGCACCTGAGTTTCATTATATGAGCCTTTCTTGTACATTTCTAAATTATAATCGAAAGTCTCAGTTAGTTTTTTTATTCTGTCAGGTACATTCATATTCAAAAACTCGCTATTTTGTAACCAGTTATTATATGACGAACTCGTAAAAAGTCGAAAATCGAGTCACTCCCGCGAAAGCGGGAGTCCATAACATTATGTAATTACTGGATTCCCGCCTTCGCGGGAATGCAGGATTTTTTTCAAAGGGCTAAAACGCTACTTTGGGCACTGCTTTTTCCGATTCAGGGATTTCATAGTACTCGGCTTTTGAGACACTGGCCAATGTTGCAAAGAATCTTCCCAAAAAAGTTCGTATATATGTGTTTAAACCCTGAACCGCATCGTTATATCTCTTTCGTTCAACTGAAATTCTATTTTCGGTGCCTTCGAGACTGTCCTGAAGCTTTAGAAATGACTGGTTCGCTTTAAGCACCGGGTATCTCTCCTGAAGAAAAAGAAGTCTCGAGAGCACACCTTCAAGACGGTTTGCGCTTTCGACTTTATCTTTTACGGTTTTTGCCTGGAAGTATTTTGTCCTGGCCTCTGCGATATTTTCAAATAGTTCTTTCTCGTGTTTTGCATAACCCTTAACCGTTTCAATCAGATTCGGGATGAGGTCATATCGCCGCTTGAGCTGGTTTTCAACCTGAGCCCACTTTCCCTTGACATTTTCATCCATGGCAATGACTGTATTGTAGCCAGCGATAATCCTTCCGACTACAAGAATGGTGAACAGTAAAAAAACTCCTGAAATTATGAGAAAAGTTTTTAACGATCTTGACATAAAGCCCTCCATGAAACCTACGTTAAGCGATTAGCTGTTAGCAATTAGCCGTTGGCTCTTATGAAATATGCATTCGTATGATTATTTATTAATCACCCATCGGGTGAAATGTTACTGTTTAATAACATCTTGATATAGTTTGACTAATAGCTAAAAGCTAATGGCTAATCGCTCATTTTAGGTAAAAATATTAAACTACCAGCCACCTGAGGCGCCGCCTCCGCCGAAACCGCCGCCTCCGCCACCGAAACCGCCGCCTCCAAATCCACCGCCGCCACCCCAGGCGCCACGTCTTCCACCCATAGAAGATAAGAGGAAAAACATAAGAAAAAGCCTTGGGTTCTTTATAAAAAGAATAAACATAATCACAAAAAACACCACCGATATTATTTTGCCCATGAGGCTGACAGGTTGATCTTTGCCAGAGCGTTGGACAGAGCGTTGGACTGAGCCTTTTATTTTCGGCATTCCGGTTATCTTTACGCCCGAATCTGCAGCTATTTCATTGGCCAATGCAAGAGCTGTGGCATATATACCTTTTGAATATTCTCCCCTGCTGAAAAAGGGCACGAGATAATTGCGGCCTATGCTTCCTGCCAGGCTGTCGGGTATGACGCCTTCAAGGCCGTATCCGACTTCAATCCTGTACTTTCTATCCTTAAGCGATATAAGAAGCAAAACACCGTTGTCTTTTCCCTTTTGCCCGAGTTTCCATCGATCGTGAGCTATTGTTATTGAAAAATCCTCGATAGATCCGCCTTCGAGGCTTTTAATGGTCAGAACGACGAGCTGAGCCGTTGTTTTTTGCTCAAGTTCCTGAAGATACTGATTAAGTTTAGACTCGGAACTATTATCAATTATATCTGCAAGGTCCACCACATAGTTCCCCGGCTTTTCCGGAATGATGTCAGCGTATGAAAAGGGTTGCAGCAAAAATAACAAACACAGGATGAGGATGATCAACGCCGGTTTAATTTTCAATTGCATCTGTAATATACCCCAGTTTTTCGATGGCTTGATAGTAGTCTTCAAATATGGTGTTGAGAGTTTCGATAGAGAATTTTGTTTTTTCCTTCTTTGCTTTCAATATCATTTTGAAAACATCTGTGTTGACGCCGGACACATCCTGCAGGGTTGTCAGGACTTCTTTATTTTGTTTTGGAGGCTCTTTCTCAAAAAGAAGAATTAAACCTCTGAAAAGGGCGATATAGCCCGAAAAGGAACTTATAAATCCGTCTGCTATCAGTTTTTTGCTCCCGGAAGAAGAAAGGTAACCCTGCCTTATACCGATTAATTTAACTTTCAGTTCCCTTTCACACTGATGCCTGAGGTCGGATTTTTTGATTTTAAGATCATTAAAAATATCCTCCCCAAAAATGGTTTTATGGAGGATTTTTATGGTCAGAAATTCAATCGGGAAGACATCAAGGGAACTTAAGACATACTTAGAGGTCATAATAAGGGGGGATGAAATCTGTTTTTTACCGAATTTCTTACCAAGAGGCGCAAAATCTTCAAGGAATTTCAAATCAAACCTTTTGAGAACAAGGATGGAATTGATATCCGAAGTCTTAGGATTGAAATCTTCGGTCAAAGCGCTGCCGATAATGTGAATTGAATCGATTTTATCCTTGTAATTGTTTAATACAACGTCGAGAAAAGGTTTAAATTTCGCCTCGGCATTGTCATCTACCTTTACTTCGTTCATATAGCCTCCCAACCCGAATATTTCATGAATAAATTAAAAATACTTTCATAAAGGTTAATATTTCAATCAAGCTAAAACCTCAATTAATATATTACCATATTTAACAATACTATGGGAATGAAAAAATTACTATCTAAAAAATCGGCTTGTTTAAATTAATATCTTATATTATGATATTAAAAACAAAAAAAGGATAGCATAAAATGGGTTACGATTTTAATGCAGATGAAATATTTGAGATGGCCGAGCAGATTGAAAGAAACGGGGCTTCCTTTTACAGAAAATCGGCGGAATCGATTGCCGACCCTGCTGAAAAAAAGCTTTTGCTCGATCTTGCCGCAATGGAAGATGAACATGAAAAAACATTTGCCGATTTAAGAGCAGGTCTGTCTGAAAAAGAAAAAGTTGCAACCGTATTCGATCCTGAGAGTGAAACAACTCTTTATCTTCGCGCATTAGCCGATATCAGGGTATTTTTTGAAAAAAATATTGACACCTCATCAATCGAAGATATCCTTAAAGAGGCTATATTAGCCGAAAAGGATTCTATAGTATTTTATCTGGGCATGAAAGAAATGGTTCCTGAAAATTTAGGTAAAGCAAAAATTGGCGCAATCATCAAGGAGGAGATGAACCATATAAAACTTCTCAGCAAAGAGCTGGTTGCTCTGGCTTAAAGGGGGAAGGGAAAAGACTATGAAAAGAATACTTATACATATAACAGTAATTGCCGTTTTTGCCCTGACAATAAACTCTCCTGTTTTGGCTGCAACATCAGCTCCGGTAACAGGCTCCGTGTTGCCGGATATAAAGCTTACGGCGCCTGTAAAAACCGACATCAGAAACTACCTGGGCCTTTCCCGCGGCGATTTTTTCAAAATACAACAGATTAAGACCAAGGTGATAATCATTGAAATCTTGAGTATGTACTGTCCCCACTGCCAGGGTAGTGCACATAAGGTAAACGAACTATATCGTTTAATAGAAAACAATCCGGCCCTGAAAGATAAAATCAAATTAATTGGTATTGCGGCAGGAAATTCTTCCTATGAAACGGAGATATACAGGAAGACATATGATGTCCCTTTCCCTCTTTTTGAAGATGGGGACTTTTACATCCATAAGGTTTTGGGAGAGGTAAGGACTCCATATTATATAGGAATCAGGATCGATGATGGTGTTCCCCTGGTCTTTTATTCCAAACTTGGCGGCTTCGAAAGGGCCGATGAATTTCTGGAGTTGATGCTTCAACTGTCTGGATTAAAGTTAAAGTAGGAGGTGAACAATGAAAAAAATTAGCTATTTTAATGTGCTATCAGGAATCATTATGATCTTTTTCTTTACTTCAATTTCCTACGGCCTTTCAGATGTCTTTAAGGAAAATATCTATTATCCCAAAAATCTCAAACCCACAGACAGTGTTTTGAAGGTAAAGGTTGGTGATCGTGCGCCTGACTTTACGCTGCCTGCAGTTTTCGTGGAGAAAATCTCTCTCAGCCAGTACCGTGGGAAAAAGAATGTGGTTATTTCTTTTGTTCCTGCCGCGTGGACACCCGTTTGTTCAGACCAGTGGCCGGGCTATGGTATTGTGAAAGACATATTCGATAAAAATGATGGTATACTCCTCGGAATTACGGTGGACAACATCCCGACACTGTTTGCATGGACAAACCAGATGGGGAAGCTATGGTTCCCGATTCTCTCTGACTTCTGGCCCCATGGTAAAGTGGCTGACAGTTATGGAATACTACGTTCCGATGGGATTACGGAAAGGGCGCTTTTTATAATCGACAAGAAAGGCATCATCCGTTATATCGACGTACACGATATTAATAAACGACCGCGCCTCGAGTCCATTGTCAAAGAACTGGAAAAGCTCAACTAAATAGCTATCCTCCTGGCACACAATAGACTCAATGCCGTTGACTTAATGGCCGTTCCTTTAAAGTCCCCCTTTGAAAGGGGATTAAGGGGGATGTTATTTCAATGGGTTACACCCCCCTGCGCCCCCCTCAAGGGGGGAATTTGAAGGATTTTCTCCTTAAGTCAGAGGTGATGTCCTTATTTTTTTCCCTTGATAATATTCTTTTTTTTTATTAAATTATTTATATGGGGTATGTGTTTAATTTCCATGATGCCATAGCTTATGAGCAATGGTTTAATAAGCCGCAGAATAGATTTTTTTTTGATCTTGAAAAAGGTCTTATGCTTGATATGCTCAAGCCTGTGCGCGGAGATTCGGTTATCGATATAGGTTGCGGAACCGGAGCAAACCTTTTGTCGTTTGTAGAAATGGGGCTTCAGGTAACAGGACTCGATCCTTCCCCGTATATGCTTGATGTTGCAGCAAAAAAGCTTGGTAATCGCGCAGATCTTCATCGCGGATTTGCCGAAGATCTTCCATTTGACGATAACTCCTTTAATTATGCATGCCTTGTTACCACTCTGGAATTTGTCGAAAATCCCCAAAAAGCCTTTGAAGAGGCATGCAGGATTACAAAAGACAAAATATTTATCGCCGTATTGAACCGGTATGCGATTAAAGGAATTCAAAGGCGCATTAAAGGAATGTTTATTAAAACTGTATACAATCGCGCAAGATTCTTCAGTGTATGGGAGCTGAAACAAATTATCAGAACTGTTTTAGGAGATGTTCCAATATCATGGAGAACAATATGCCAGTTGCCTATGGCGCATGGAAAGATCGCTTCCGCGATAGAACGATCCAGCCTGATTCAAAGATGTCCTTTCGGGGCTTTTGCAGGTATGGTTGTCACACTTGTTCCTCGTTATAAAACAAAAACCCTTCCGCTCAGATACGATGTCAAGCGTACAATCGATACACCGGCAGGTTAGAAGTGAAGTAATATTTTAGGTTTTTCAAAATAAATACACTTCAGGTATAATCAAATTTAAACTATAAAAAGCAATTAGTTTCACCACAGAGAACACAAAAACCACAGAGAAATAGAAGAATAAAAAAACAAATTAATTTATGATAAGAGAATATTGAACGGCAGAGTAAAATTTTTTTGAACATCGAACATCGAACATCGAACTTTGAACATCGAATGATGAAATCGCTCCTGCCCGCCATCGCGAGCCGTACTCAATGCTCTTCGTCCTTTTGTTGTCTCGCTCAGGCGAGGCGGGCGGGTCGCTCCGCCAGTTTATAAATTGGCAGAATTCCTTATTCAAAATTCGATGTTGGACGTTCGATGTTCGACGTTCATAGCCTTTTGGCTTGGTGGTAAATGTCTACAACAGCAGATGGTTTGTTGCACAATGCTAAAGTATTACGAAATGAGAAGGAGCAGCGATTATGGAAGCCTATCTTTATGAACCGTTAAAAGACAAAAAAGTAAAATGCAACCTGTGCAGCCATCGCTGTATTATAAAAGATGGCGAGCGCGGGATATGCGGTGTGCGAGAAAACCGGAGTGGAGTTCTGGAAAGCCTGGTTTATGGCAGACTTATTGCCAAGCACATAGATCCTATTGAAAAAAAGCCGCTGTTTCATTTCCTGCCGGGCAGCATATCATATTCCATAGCCACTGTGGGTTGCAATTTTAAATGTCTTTTCTGCCAGAATGCTGATATTTCACAGATGGCGTCAAACCATAATGGCATGATAATCGGCGACTACTGCTCACCAGAAGATGTTGTTGACGCAGCGGAAAAAGGAAACTGCAAAAGCATAGCCTATACCTATACCGAGCCGACTGTTTTTTTTGAATTTGCCTTTGATACCGCAAAGCTGGCTCATGCAAAGGGGATCAAGAATGTGTTCGTAACAAATGGGTATATGACTTCCGAAGCCGTTCACATGATAAGCCCTTACCTGGATGCGGCAAATGTTGACTTAAAGGCATTTAATAAAAGGTTTTACAAAGAGGTTGTCAAAGCCAGGCTGGAACCTGTTAAGGAAACTTTGAAACTGATGAAATCGCTCGGCATTTTTGTTGAGGTCACCACCCTGCTTATTCCCGGGCTAAACGATGACAAAAAGGAGCTTGAAAAGTTAGCTCTATTTCTTGTTAAATCCCTTGGTTCCGGAACACCATGGCATGTAAGCGCATTTTATCCGACATACAGGCTTACAGACCGCCCTCCAACGCCGGTTGAAAGCCTTGTTATGGCTCGCGAAATAGGCATTAAGGCCGGGTTGAAATATGTTTATATCGGAAATGTGCCAAGCGAGAATGGGGAAAACACCTTTTGTTACAAATGCGGAAAGATTCTTATCAACCGTTTAGGCTTTTCCATAATCAAAAACGTGCTGAAAAACAGCCGCTGCCCGTATTGCGGTTCTCAGATAGATGGAATCGGGCTTGAGAACTTATAAAATCCCAAATTTCAATATTCAATGACCAAAACATGTTTGGAGTTTCAAAATTTAGGTCATTTACGGGTTTGGGATTTTGAACCTGCCCGCAATGCCTTTGTATGGATTTACCGAAGTATCATAATCAGGTGCCTACCAACGTGCTTTTACTGTTAATGTAATTACAACGCATGGCAGGCGGGTTTTGGTCA
>JAUWQO010000007.1 GCA_030610995.1 Desulfobacterales bacterium | reverse complement strand
ATATTTGTAGTGCTTCAATAATTAAAGAATACACCACACCCAGAGGAATTAAAAGAACTAAATGGAATAAGAAGAAGTAAAAGGAACTTTAAAGGCTAAAACCCACAACATAATCAGACTCACAACATAACGTCCCCTACTGTCCCTCCGTGTACGGACCTGCCCCCTGGGATCTCCCAGACAGAGAGAATAACAAATGATCAAACCAGTAGAAATTAAAGATTTTATGATTGGCCCTGGTAATCCTTGTTTTATTATTGCAGAAGCAGGGGTCAACCATAATGGCGATATGAAGCTGGCTCACAAGCTTATTGACGCTACGGCGAAGGCAGGCGTTGATGCCGTTAAGTTCCAGAGTTTTGTGACCGAGGATATTGTCACACCAGAGGCACAAAAAGCGAGATATCAGGTTGAGACCACGGGACAGAACGGTGGGCAGTTCGCCATGCTCAAATCACTGGAGTTGTCAAAAGATCAGCAAAAGGAATTGAAGACCCATTGTGATGAAGCCGGCATTTTATATCTTTGCACACCTTACGAAGAAAGAAGCGCTGATCTGTTAGAAGCGATTGGCGTGTCGGCCTATAAGATTGCGTCCACTGACACTACTAACATTCCTTTTCTTCGCTATTTGGCACGGAAAGATATCCCTGTGATTCTGTCAACGGGAATGTCATCTCTTGGAGATGTGGAGGAAGCTGTTAATGAGCTGAAGATACACGGGCTTAATGGGGGAATCATTATTTTGCAATGTACTTCAGAATATCCAGCGCCTGTTAACGAGATAAATTTGCGGGCAATGAGGACAATGGCGCTGGCTTTTGGCTGTCCTGTTGGATTTTCCGATCATACTCCGGGAATTGGCGCCAGCCCTTGGGCTGTGGCAGCCGGGGCATGTATTGTGGAAAAACATTTTACTTTGGACAGGAATATGGAAGGCCCGGATCATCGAGCTTCCATTGAACCCAATGAACTTAAAGAACTGGTCAGGACAATCCGCGATGTTGAGGCAGCTTTGGGTGATGGAATCAAACGGCCAATGCCAAGCGAACTGCCAAACAAAACCAGAATGCAAAAGAGTCTTGTGACAACGCGTACTCTTGCTGTTGGTGAAACTATTAAGGAAGCTGATTTAACCTGTAAACGCCCCGGCAGCGGACTCCCGCCGAAATGGTTTGACAGAGTTGTTGGAAGGAAGACCGCGAAGGAAATCCAAAAAGGAAAGATGCTTGAACTAAATTCTGTTAATTGGTCTCATTGATAAGCCATGCGAAAAAATCTCGAATATACTCTCGTCAGTCCGTCTTGGGCGGAAAAACTGGCACAATTTTTTAATGCCCTTGTCGTCAACAAAGACGATCTGTATTTTCACCCTCATCCTTTGAACGGTGAAATGGCGAAAAAGATTGCAACGCATGAAGGGGATGATCTTTATTTCCTGCAAATCAAGGATAATGAAATTGCAGGGTATGCGATGTTGCGTGGCTGGGATGAAGGCTACTCAATCCCCAGCCTTGGGATTGTGATACATCCAAATTTTAGAAATCAAGGATTAAGCATAGAATTTATGGAATTTTTACATAATCAGGCAAGGGCAAAGGGTGCAACCAAGGTAAGACTTAAGGTCTACTCAAATAATGCATGGGCACGGCATCTTTACGAGAATTCGGGATATTCCTTCACCAATGAAGAAAACGGCCAGATCATAGGCTATTATGAGTTATAGGAAACAATGATCTACGTATCTTCATCCTGCTCAAAACAGAAGAAAATAGGCGCCGCCATTTGGGAACTTGCTGAACACGGTTTTAGGAATATTGAATTATCTGGCGGTACGGAGTATTGCGAAGGTTATGAAGACGATATTTTCGACCTCAAAGAAAAATACAGTCTGAATTTTTTGATCCATAATTATTTTCCTCCGCCAAAAGAGGATTTTGTGCTTAATTTGGCGTCGTTGAATGATGCGATATTTGAAAGAAGCCTTGAACAGTTGCGCAGGTCCATCCGACTTGCCCATTTGTTGGGCGCAGATAAATTTGGGTTTCACGCTGGTTTTTATGTAAATATTAGCGTTGACGAAATTGGCAAGGCAATTTCAGTGAGTAATTTATCTAACACGAAGCAGGCGTATGAGAGATTTTGTAATGGATTCAATTTAATCAAAAGCGAGTCAAAAGAAATAGAGATATATATTGAAAACAATGTGTATTCAAAGACAAATTTCAATACATATGGGCTGCAAAAACCAGCTATGCTAATTACTCCTGAGGAGTATAGAGAATTACAGCAGCATATTGATTTTAAACTGCTTTTGGATGTTGCTCATCTGTATGTTTCTTCTCAAACTCTTGGTTTTGATTTTGATTCACACCTTGATCAAATGATCATGAAAACGGATTATATTCATTTAAGCGATAATGATGGTTATTATGACCAGAATGCTGCATTTACACCTGACAGCAAACTGCTAAATAAACTAAACAAGAAACATCTAAAAAATAAGACAATAACACTGGAAATTTATACCGGACTGAATAGTTTAAGAAAATCATTTGATCGTATCTCTAACCTGGTGGGCGAGTAGAAGTAACAAACATGTTGAGGGCGAAATGAAGGGAAAGATAAAAAAGATAACGGTTAATTCCACCGGCACTATTCGCAAGGTTTTGCAGGCTATTGACAGGGGTGGTCTTGGGGTTGCTCTGCTTGTGGAGCCTGGAAGTAAAAAGTTTATCGGTCTGATTACAGACGGTGATGTTCGCAGAGCCTTGCTCAAAGGCTTAGGATTAGCAACGTCGGCCGGCAGAATCGATCATCCTGAAACAATAACCGCAACTGTTGATATGGACATGGATGAAATATCCGCCATGTTCAGTGAGCCGATCAGGGTTGTCCCTGTCTTGGATAGTGACAGACGGGTGGTTAACCTTGCAATATTTGACACACGCGTTTATTTTCCCGTTGCTGAGCCCAAGCTCGGGGATGCCGAGCTTAGATATGTGAGTGAATGTGTGCTCACGGGCTGGGTATCATCAGCCGGAAAATTCGTTACAAGATTTGAAGAGCAGTTTGCTGAATTTTGCGGAACTAAATATGGCATTTCATCAAGCAGTGGTACCACGGCCTTGCATCTTTCCCTGCTTGCTCTTGGAATCGGTTCTGGAGACGAGGTTGTTGTCCCATCTTTCACTTTTATTTCTACAGCCAATGCCGTGACATTTACGGGGGCAAAACCTGTTTTTGTCGACAGTGAACCGAATACCTGGAATATTGACCCACTTGAAATCAAAAAGGCTGTTACAGCCAAAACAAAAGCAATTATTCCCGTCCATGTCTATGGCCATCCTGCGAATATGGACCCTATTCTTGATATTTCCAGAGAGTATAATCTTGCTGTGGTTGAAGACGCTGCTGAGGCTCATGGTGCGTTGTACAAAGGAAGGAAAGTAGGTTCATTCGGCGATATGGGCATGTTCAGCTTTTATGGAAATAAAATCATTACCACCGGCGAAGGCGGCATGATTGTCACAGACAATGAAGGACTGGCTGAAAAGATGCGTGTCCTTCGTGATCATGGAATGGATCCAAAACGGCGCTATTGGCACTCTGTCCTTGGCTATAATTACCGCATGACTAATATTCAGGCTGCACTTGGCGTGGCCCAGATGAAGAGAATCGATCAGATTATAGAACAAAAACGCATAAATGCCACTTTATACAGTAAAGGTCTTCAGAATATTCCAGGCATAACCCTGCCGCCTGAAGCAGTATGGGCCCAAAATATCTATTGGCTGTACTCGATACTTATAGACGAGAAAGAGTTTGGAATGTCGTCCGAAGAATTAGGAGAACAATTAAAGGAAAGAGGTATTGAAACACGCCCGCTTTTTCCGCCGGTGCATCAACAGCCTATTTACAATACAGGTCAGAGTCTGCCGGTATGTGAAAAATTATCACGCTGCGGTTTGAGCCTGCCCTCTTCCGTAAACCTGAACGGGGATGAGATTGAGAGGATTACAAATGAGATTGGGAACATCCAATAGATCATGAAATTAGTAGTTTATAAACTTGTCCCGTGGAGTATTTTTAATGATTAACGACAAAAAAGTACTGGCAATTATCCCCGCACGAGGCGGGTCAAAGGGGCTTCCGGGGAAAAACATAAAAGAACTGTGCGGCAAGCCTCTTGTTGCATGGCCAATCCATGCTGCAAAAAGTTCATTGTATGTTGATAAAATAATCGTATCTACTGATGATCCGCAGATCGCAGATATTGCGAGACAAGAAGGCGCTGAAGTGCCTTTTTTGCGGCCGGAGGAATTAGCGGCAGATGATTCAACAACTATAGCGGTTATCGTGCATGCAATAAATTTTCTGTCGGAAATAGGCGAAACATTTGAGTACTGTATCCTGTTAGAGCCTACATCACCACTTACTGAAGATCCTGATATTAATAGAGCTTTCGAGTTATTGGAATCTATGCGCACAAAAGCGGATGCTATTGTTGGTGTATCAGAAGTTGTTTCAACACACCCTGTTTTTGACGCAAGAATAAATCAAGAGGGGTTGATATCACCGTATGTTGGAGAGGATTTTTCTGGTGCCGTTCGTCGTCAAGACATAGAGAAACTATACTTTTTTGAAGGAACTTTATACATTTCTGATGTAAAAACGTTGCTTGAAAAGCAAACATTTTACCATAGCAGGACATTGCCTTACATTGTGCCTAAATGGAAGTCTTTCGAAGTGGACGATGTGGTTGATCTTATATGTATTAAAGCTATTATGAAAAATTTGGATAAGATAAAGAATAATACCCCCGGATGAAAGGTTTGGTGGGAAAAAGAAATATGGACGTTTTTAGACTTGATAACAAAGTAGTAGTTATTACCGGAGCGGTCGGATTGTTAGGGAAGGGCTTTTGTCTGAGTGTCGCAAAAGCGGATGGAAAAGTTATTCTTGCTGATATTAATGAAAAGGAAGGGATAAAAGTAGAGCAAGAAATAAATAATAAATATAGCAAGAAAATAGCCCAATTTTGTAAGACCGATATAACAGATTTGAGTTCTATTAAGAATCTAATAACGTTCGCTTTAGGGGAATATGGCAGAATTGATGCTTTAGTGAATGCTGCTTATCCCCGCAACAAAAACTATGGCAGAATATTTGAAGATGTTACTTATAAAGATTTTTGTGAAAATATAAATATGCATCTTGGTGGCTATTTCTTGATAACTCAACAAATCGCTACGGCAATGATGCATCAAAATTCTGGAAATATAATTAATATAGCATCGATATATGGATCAACCGCGCCAAGATTTGAAATATATGAAGGAACTGACATGACTATGCCGGTTGAGTACGCCGCAATAAAAGGGGCGATTATAAACCTGACGAGATACTTAGCCTCGTATCTTGGAAAATGGAATATAAGAGTGAATAGTCTTTCTCCTGGCGGTGTTTATGATAACCAACCCAAAGGTTTTGTAGAAAAATATTCACAAAAAGTTTTACTTGGAAACAGAATGGCTGATGTAGATGATGTGACAGGGGTGTTGATGTTTTTATTAAGCGATGCTTCTAAATATATGACCGGCCAAAATATCACCGCCGATGGTGGTTGGACAATATAAATGACACGAGATAAAGGGGATTGGAAATGAGAATATGTACAAAATGTCTTATGCCTGAAACACAGGAAAAATTAACTTTTGATGCAAACGGAGTATGCAGCCTTTGTGCGACAGGTGGAAGAAAGGTGGAGATAGACTGGGATAGCCGTGAGAAGGAATTGATTAAAATATTGGATAAATATCGTGGAAAAGCTCAGTATGATTGTCTTATTCCCTACAGTGGTGGTAAGGATAGTGCGTTTCAGGTATATATGATGGTGAAAAAATATAACATGAAACCTTTGCTGTATACTTTCCATCATACTTTTCTCACGAAAACCGGTTTATACAATATGTTCAATACCGCACTAAAATTAGGTGTCGAACATCTTTTATATACCCCGGATAAAAATCTGATAAAGAAATTAATGTATCTTGCTCTTAGAGAATATGGGGATTGGTGCTGGTTTTGCCATAGTGGGATATACGGTAACACAATGCAGGTTGCTGTTCGATATCAAATTCCTTTGATAATCTGGGGCGAATCGGTAGCAGAATATCGTAATGATTACACATTGGACGATTTTGAACAGATTGATTATTACAATTTTGTCCATAACAAACAATCCGGGATTGGTTGGGAAAGGTTTGTAGGAAAAGAAGGTATTACAGAAGAAGATATGAGTCCCTTTCGATTTCCGACAATAGAAGAGATTGAACAATTAGAGCCAGCTTCATTGCATCTCGGTTCTTATGTTAAATGGGATATCCCAGCACAAATAGAATTAATCAAGCGGGAATTAGATTGGAAAGATGCTCAGGTAGAAGGGACTTATTGTACCTATGATAAGCAGGAATGTCGTTTTATTGGTGTAAGGGATTATTGTAAGTACTTAAAAAGGGGGTTTGGGCGCACTGCGCATCAGGCCAGTTTGGATATTAGAGAAGGTCGAATTTCCAGAGAAGAAGGTTTAGCGCTTGTAGAACAATATGATGGCAAGCGACCGGAGAGTCTGGATGCATTTCTTAATGAAGTAGGTCTATCGGAAAAGAATTTTATGGATATTTTTGTCGAACAAGTTGTTTCTCCTTGGGAACCTGTAAGGTATGAGAATAAACCAATGATGGGACCTCATATTGAGAACACGAAAAACCCTTTAGAATTATAACAATCAAAAGAGTTGAGATTAAGCATTATGATTCAATCGTTAGATACAACTACTTTGACAAAATATGTAGCTCAACAATTGAATAATATGTTGCCGGATTTTGATATCAATTCCAAAATCCTACAGCCATTTGTTAAAAAAGCAATCGAAAGAACTGAATACTGTTTTTCAAAGATCAACATGAAATACTTTTTTGACGGTACCAATGCACGCTTTAATCACTTAAATACGGATCAATATGCAATGTTCTTGTACTATCTGTCTAATACGATCTGGGCGGAAGAAACAGATGATATAATGGCCGGTAAAGTCTATTATCTCAATAAGGCCTTAAATGGTCTGGATGCTTTCTATGAAGTACAATTGCCTGATATCTTCATGTTAATCCACCCCGTTGGAACAGTATTAGGGCGGGGAAAATATAGTGATTACTTTGTGGCATATCAAAGGGTGACAATTGGTGGGAATACAGAACTTGACTATCCCACTTTAGGTAAGGGTGTTGCTATGTATGGGGGGAGCGCAGTCATTGGCAAATGTAAAATAGGTGATGGTTGTTCAATATCATTCGGAACTATGGTTATGGAAAAAGATGTCCCCCCAAACATGGTGGTATTTGGTAACCATCCTGACATTACATATAAACGTGCAAGAAAAAGCCCTATTGAAAGGTTTATTGCGTAGTTTAATGAAATAAGTTGCAGCCAAGTGAAAGGAGAGTGATCATATGAAAGGGCAACAGCTATGGCAAAAAGCTAAAAATTTAATCCCGGGCGGTAATCAACTCCTTTCCAAGAGAGCCGAGAAATTTCTTCCCGGCCTCTGGCCTGCGTATTACTCAAAAGCAAAGGGCTGTGAAGTTTGGGACCTGGATGGAAATCATTATTACGACTTTGCCCAAATGGGCGTTGGATCATGTATCCTTGGCTATGCGGATGATGATGTAAATGCGGCAGTGATTGAGGCTATTCAAAAAGGATCCATGTGTTCCCTGAACTGCCATGAGGAAGTGGAACTTGCAGAAAAATTAATCAGTCTTCATCCCTGGGCTGACATGGCGCGTTTTGCCAGAACTGGCGGTGAAGCCTGTGCTATTGCAGTACGAATCGCCCGGGCAGCATCCGGTAGGAGCAAAGTTGCATTCTGTGGTTACCATGGCTGGCATGACTGGTATCTATCTGCCAACCTCGGGGATGCGTCTAATCTTGATGGCCAGCTTTTGCCTGGGCTTGATCCTCTTGGTGTTCCGCGGGAACTCAAAGAAACTGCATTGCCATTCAACTATAACAAGCTTAATGAACTCGAGGCCTTGGTGGATAAATATCCTGATGAAATTGGTGTCATCATCATGGAACCCCGGCGGGAGCGAGGTCCACACCTTGGATTTCTTGAAGGTGTCAGAAAAATTGCCGACAGAATTGGAGCTGTTCTTGTTTTTGATGAGGTAACTTCCGGTTTTAGAATCAATTTGGGTGGAATTCACCTTACTTATGGACTTGAACCGGATATTGCGGTCTTTGGAAAAGCCTTGGGCAATGGCTACCCAATCGCGGCCATTATCGGCCTCAAGAGCGTGATGGATGTAGCCCAAGACAGCTTTATCAGTTCTACCATGTGGACAGAACGTATCGGTTTTGTCGCGGCATTAACAACCATCCAAAAGATGAAAGAAAACGATGTGCCGGGATTCCTTGTCCGCTATGGAGAAAGAATCAATAAAGGATGGCACAATCTGGCTCAAAAACATGGTCTAAAGATTCACATTAATGGCATACCACCGCTTACGCACATTGCCTTTGAAGCCGATGATCCTTTGGCTGTCCAGACCCTCTACACCCAGGAAATGCTGGCAAAGGGGTATCTTCTTGGAGCCTCCGTTTACACCACCTTTGCCTACTCTGACGAGATTATTGATCAGTTTATTGTTGATTCGGATTCTGTCTTTGGATTTATTAAAGAGGCATTGGACGCTGGTGACATAAAAAAGTATCTCAAGGGAGATGTTATCCACGCCGGATTTAAACGTCTTACTTGATACAACATGCTTTAAAAATGGTTTTTCAAATGCCTGAGCAGAAACAAGTTTTTGCAAGCTGTTCGATCTTCACTGTAATGAACTTTAAACGATTTAGAGAAAATTCAAAGGTATTGATATTGATATGACCACCTTGAACATTGCTTATGATAGATTGCCAGTTGCAGAGGGGCAAGTAGATCTTGCCGTGACCCCACGAGCTTTAGTGCACTGCGAGAGAGAAAAGTCAAAAAAATATTTTAAGCCCATTGATTTTTTGTCACAAGAAGATATTAAGTCCATCAAACACTGGTCGGCAGAAACAGTAATGGACATGGCTTGTGAATGGAGGGAAAAAGGCGGAATCCTGCCTCTGTTGATAGAAGCGGTTGGGGCGGATTTATGCATTTTGTTAGAGTATATAAAAATAGCAGACCTGGTTTTAACTCGTGCTTGGGACAAGGGTGATTTTACCAGCATATCTACCGATGCTTTTGAGGTGTTCGACAACATGATTCAGTACGGATGGGCAAATTATGGCTATGCTGATTTGCTTTTTGATGAGAAGTGGCGCAAGCAACGGTCAATAGAAGTTGAGAGAACCCAATATAAAACTGCTATGGAATCTGTTCATCACAAAGATCCATTTACAATTCCTTTTTGGAAAAGATGTGCTTACATGACCTTGGGACTATACCGATGCTCACAGAGAATAAACGTGCTGTCTATGATAGGAATGAAGTTGGGTTTTGCAGATCCTGTAATTCCAAGGCTAATAGTTGTCCCCACCAGAAATGTCGAAATTATGGTGAAGTGCGAGGGTTCGGTTTGTTTGAAGGATTACTTGTTGATATTGCCGAAAAACAGGAAAAAGGCGAAAACATTACAGGTAGAATTGGTATCATCGTTGGAACAATGGTTTAGCCAGGATAGTCCGGCAATGAAAAGAATTGATTTATACAAAGAAATTGTTGAGAAACGATTGGTGGGTTTCATAAAAAAGCGATTAGATTTAGTGACGGCATATGTTCAGATGAAGGAATTAAAAAGTTCTAAACCTTTAAAGATGCTTTTGGGCTCGACGATAGGTTGTGGAATAGATGCTTGGTGTTCGATGAGTATTCAGGAAAATGGTGGCGTTGTGGCTTCCGGACAGCATGGCGGAGGTTATGGGAATGCATTTACCACATACACACGGTTTAGTGATTTGCGATATAAGTATTTCTTTTCATATGGGCAACCGGAGATTACACCTCTTTGCAAATATCACGGCAAGTTTGCCAATGCGGAATTAGTAAAAGCGGGAAGTCCTGTGTTATACGACGTACAACAGTCTTGTGGTTCACCACCAACAGAAGTGGCGAAGATTTTATACGTTATGAATTTATGTGTTCCGTTTTATTCAGCGAATTTTCCATGGGAGAGTATCTTGGAACAGCTAAAGGTTTTAGAATTATTAAACACATTTTCCAACAAATATACTATTGACGTAAAAGAAGAACAAACAAACACAATCGGCCATTCAAACTATCCAGGGCTAAAATTTATAAAGGAAAGTCCTGGGAAAGTTTTACATGACTATGACCTTTTGATAGTTGAAAGCTGCGTCTCTACTGCCGTTCTGGAGGCTGCCGCTACTAACAAATTTATAGTCGTCTTCACTGGCACTGAATGGGAAGAAGCAAGTAAGGTGTCTCTGGATATGCTGACCAAAAGAGCAGGGTGTTTCCATAGTTGGAATAGCTTTTTATCAGGGCTAAAAGAAATATTGGAAAATCCTGAATCAAAATTGGATACTACAAAATTGAACTCAAGTGAATTTATCGATACTTTCTGCAATCCAGTACCCGCTGAAAAATATGCTAACACCGTTAAGGAAACTCTTGAATTGCATTGACACTTCTTGATATTTACGTGTGGCATCTCATATAAATCCACTTTGTTTTGCATTGGTGTATTTCCGAACAAAATTCACACTCTTCATCTATGATATATGAAAGGCCTGCTGTATGGCTAATATAAAAAAAATCAAACCGTTTGAAGAACCCATATATGTCGCCCGCCCGTTTATGCCACCTCTTGATGAATATGTCCGGGGTCTTGAGGAAATTTGGGGAAACAGGTGGCTGACGAATAACGGCCCTGTGCTTCAGCGTTACACGAAAGAGATGAGAGATTTTCTGGACCTTGAAAATATTGCCATGTTCAACAACGGCACTTTGGCCTTGCAGATCGGTCTGCAGGGTCTGGGAATTTCAGGTGAGGTGATTACCACACCCTTCAGCTTTGTGGCCACTACCCATGCCCTTCACTGGAACAAAATCAGGCCGGTTTTCTGTGATATTGAACCTGATCATTATACCATTGATCCGGAAAAGGTAGAGGCGGCTGTCACCCCTTGGACCACTGCCATTCTCGCTGTTCATGTCTTTGGTTATCCATGCAATCTTGATGCGCTGGCTGATATCGCAAGACGATATAATCTAAAATTGATCTATGACGCTGCCCATGCCTTTGGTGTAAAAATTGATGGAAAATCCATAGCGCAATACGGTGATCTCACTATGTTCAGCTTTCACGCGACCAAACTGTATCATTCCCTGGAAGGGGGAATGTTGACTTTCCAAAATCCGTCATTGAAAACAGAAGTCGATTATTTAAAGAATTTCGGATTCAAAAATGAGGTTGAAGTAGTAATGCCGGGCACCAACGCGAAAATGAATGAGATGCAAGCTCTTATGGGATTGACGATGCTGAAGTACGTGCCTCAACTGATAGAAAAACGCCGGGCGATTACTGAACTTTATCGGGAACAGCTCCAATCAATACCCGGGATTCATCTTCCGCCCTTGCTTTCTGATGAGATTGATTACAATTACGCCTACTTCCCGATTGAAATAGATGAGCAGGAATTCAGGATTAGTCGTGATCAACTCTACAAAAAGCTCAAAGAATACAATATTTTTACCCGGCGGTATTTTTATCCTTTGATTTGCGATTTTGCCTGCTATAGAAATGTTCCGGTAGCAGATCCTTTGAAAACCGCACGTAGAGTGGCCAAGCGGATTCTGACATTGCCGATTTATTATGACCTTGCCTTAGAGGATGTTCAAAAACTTTGTGATATTATTATTGAAATGAGAAGATGAATGTTATGTCTTACCTTGAAGCATCAGATTTAAACGCTTTGGGCTTTAATTCGTTAGGCAAGAATGTACTAATATCCAGCAAAGCGTCAATATATAACCCGTCAAGAATTTCTATCGGAGACCACACAAGAATAGATGATTTTTGTATTCTTTCCGCTGGAGAAGGAGGCATCACAATAGGAAAGTACGTCCACATCGCTTGCTATTGCTGCTTACTTGGTAATGCTCCGATTATGTTGCATGATTTCTCAGGACTATCTTCGCGAGTTGCTATATATTCTAGTACAGATGATTTTTCTGGAAAAGCAATGCCTCATCCAACAATCCCAGAAAAATTTAGGAAAGTAATTTCGAAGCCAGTTGTATTGAATAAACATGTTCTTGTTGGTACTGGTTCTACAATTTTGCCAGGGGTAAATTTAGGCGAAGGGGTAGCTGTTGGGGCAATGAGTCTGGTGGATAAAAACTGCGACCCTTTCTGGATATATATTGGTATCCCGGCAAAGAAATTAAAAGAAAGGAAGAGAAATCTTCTTAGATTAGAAAAAGAACTATTAAGCTAAGAAATCAGGGTCGAGCGATATAGTGAACGATCTGATGTTTGTTGTACAACCAAAAAACCAGACGGTCACACATTTTGGTTTTGCAAAGAAAGATCTGCAAAAATTATCCTTTCAGTAAGTGGCAAGGGTATTGGGTGAATTCACCTTGACCGTGTCGTTCCGATCGGGAAGGCGATGAATTTTTCTCCCGTCTGGGATGGGTATGTGCTGTTAAATGAATTGATGAAACGAGTTGTTTTGCTTTAAAATTAGGTATACCGCTAAATGCAATTTAATGAAATTAACTAACTTATAAGCCACCGCCTCTGGCGGTGGTAGTTATTAAGTATTTTTCTGGGAAATAATTGATATGAGAGTATTCTTATATTATAGAACCTATTGGGGAAAAGAGTCTGGGCAGGGGTGGTTAGGGAGAAATATCTTAGCTAAGGATAAACTTGAACTGGTCGAGGTGTGCATGAAATCTGCGGACCTCGATAGACAAGATGTTTACTCATACGCATGTGTTGATAATTCGACACCAGAATATACGGAATTTCTAACACCCAGATTTTCAGAGCTTTTCCACACCTCTGAGGGATTTGATGTCAATGATTTCCACAACAAATTACCTGTTTTCGGTGGTATGGGTAGTTCATCTAAGATGTTTAATTTTATGGAAAATAATAATCATGATGACAACGACATAGTTCTCGTTTTGGAGGATGATTACCTGTTTGTATCCGGGGGGTTTGAGGAATGGATCGAGGCCTGCAAGTATTTTGATGGTTTTGTATTCCCCTTTGATCATCCGGATCGGTATATCAGGAATGATGATATGTATGCAAAAAAGACCGAAGTATTTGTTCATAACAATCGCCACTGGAGACAGGTTGAAGCTGCGACAGGTGTTGTCGGAGCAAGATACAAGTATTTCAGAAAAACATTCTGGGTCAGGAAGGTGCCAAGGTTTCACATTTGGTTTTTTTGGCCTAGCCGTTTATTTGGAAGAGAGCTCCCCTCGATTGATCGGGTTTTTTATCGCAGGATTCATTACCTGTTTGGGGTTAATGTCTTTAGCCCTATTCCTGGTATTGCAAATCACCTTTCAGTATTTATCCCACCAAAGAAAAAGGTCTTGAAACCGGAGGCAAAGGTTCCGGATACCCAGTTGAGCCCGGGCGTCGATTGGGAAAGAAGATTTAAAGAAGTTGCAGGAAAATTAGACTGATGCTTCGTTTTCAAGGACAAAAGGCGGTATCTTTTACGCCTGTATAGATCGGTTACAAGTTGTCAAATACTCGTATGGACCAGGTGATTGAGCTATGAAAACAATTATTCTTTGTGGTGGCCAAGGCACTCGCTTAAGAGAAGAAACTGAATACAAGCCAAAACCAATGGTGGAAATTGGTGAAAAGCCGATTTTGTGGCACATTATGAAATTATACGCCCATTATGGAATCAGGGATTTTGTCCTTTCACTGGGCTATAAAGGTGAAATAATAAAGGAATACTTTTATAATTATGAAATCCTGAGTAATGATTTTACAATAGAGCTTGGAAATAAAAAGCATATTGAAATACATAGTAACAATTCCGAAAAAGACTGGCGGATTACGTTGGCTGATACCGGTAATAAATCGCTTAAGGGCGCCAGGCTGAAACGTGTACAACGATATGTAGATGATGACACTTTTATGATGACCTATGGAGACGGGATTGCGAATATTGATATTGAAAATCTACTTAAATTTCACCGAAATCATGGAAAACTTGCAACAGTGACCGGCATTAATCCCGCGTCCCGATTCGGAGAGCTTAAAATCAAAGGTAATCAGGTTGAATCATTCAGCGAAAAACCGAAAAATGGCGACGGTCTTATTAACGGCGGATTTTTCGTTTTTAATAGGGATATCTTCGATTACTTATCAGAGGATGAAAATTGTGATCTTGAAATCGGGCCGTTGGAGAAAGTAGCGGCAGAAGGTCAACTCATGGTTTATAAACACAGAGGATTCTGGGCGTGCATGGATACGATAAGGGATACGGAGTATTTAAATAAACTTTGGAACGAAAATAACGCATTATGGAAAATATGGTAGATTTTCATGTTTGATAAAATATACAAAGATAAGAAAGTGATAATAACTGGTGATACCGGATTCAAAGGATCCTGGCTTGCGATCTGGCTTCTTAGTATGGGAACAGATGTTATGGGTATATCCCTGCCTCCTGAGACTCCCCGTGATAATTATGTGCTGTGTGGTTTGAATGAAAGGATTACCCATATTAACCAGGATATCAGGGACTATAATGCGCTTCGTAAAATATTTAATGAATACAACCCGGATATTGTGTTTCATTTGGCGGCGCAGGCCATTGTGCTGGAAGGCTATCAAGATCCTCTCAAAACATACGGCACCAACTTCATGGGAACAGTTAATGTGTTGGAGGCCATAAGGCATACAAAATCAGTAAAAGCCGGTGTCATTATAACTACAGACAAATGCTATGAAAACAGGGAATGGGTCTATGGCTATCGGGAAACCGACAGATTGGGTGGAAACGATCCATACAGCGCGTCAAAGGCGGCTTGTGAGATAGCAATCGCTTCTTATAACCATTCATTTTTTAATGACGACAGTTCGACAAACATAGCTTCTGCGCGTGCGGGGAACGTAATCGGTGGCGGCGACTGGGCGGAGAACAGGATTGTGCCGGACTGTGTCAGGGCTCTTGAAAAAGATGCCCCGATTATAATAAGAAACCCAAAAGCTGTTCGGCCCTGGCAGCATGTCCTTGAGCCATTAAGCGGTTATCTGAAACTTGGCTCTTTGCTTTGTTCTGATACAAAGGAATTTACAGGCCCATGGAATTTTGGACCGTCTTCAAAGAATATGGTTACCGTAAAAGAACTGGCTGAAAAGATCATAAAGAATTGGGGACATGGCAAAATATCATGTGAAAGTGAAAATAATAAATTTTCCGAGGCCAACCTGCTGCATCTTGATATTTCCAAAGCTGTTAATAAATTAAAATGGCAGCCTAAATTAGATTTTGCTGATACTGTAAGTTTTATGATTGATGAATATAAGGTAGATGGAATGACAAAAGCTGAGATATATGAACAGCGGGTTGAGCATATCATTAAATACATGGATAATATGAATGAGAATCCATAAACTTCCATTAGAAGATGCCTTTGTAATCGAACCAGAACTATTCACAGATGACAGGGGCTTTTTCGCCCGTGTTTTCTGCAAACAGGAATTACGGGATATTCTGTGTGGCAAGAACATAGTTCAGGTCAATCACTCAATGACCAGACAAAAAGGCGCTATCCGTGGGATGCACTTCCAGTGGTCTCCCAAGGCAGAGATTAAAATGGTCAAATGCCTTCGCGGTTCAGTCTTGGATGTTATGATAGATCTGCGAAGCGATTCTTCAACTTTTTTAAAATGGCACGGAGAAACTTTGTCTTCTAAAAACATGAAGATGATGTACATCCCCGAAGGGTTTGCGCATGGATTTCAAACATTAGAAGAAGATTGTGAACTCCTTTATTTTCATACGGAGTTTTACAGTCCCGAACATGAAGATGGTGTGCGTTATAACGATCCCATGATCAACATTTTGTGGCCTTTAAAAGTTACTGAAATATCCGACAAAGATGAAAGATGTTCTCTGCTGCCTCAAGATTTCGGAGGGATTCAACTCTAGTGAAATGCCGTTTTTGTTACCATAAATTGACTCACGAATTCATTGATCTGGTCAATGCTCCCCCTTCCAACTCTTTTCTTACCAAAGACCAGCTAAACGAACCTGAAGTTTTTTATCCGCTAAAACTCTATGTATGCGATAAATGTTTTCTGGTGCAGATTGACGAGTATAAAAAATCAGATGAAATTTTTAGCCATGATTATGCTTATTTTTCCTCTTTTTCCACTTCCTGGTTGGATCATGCAAAAAAATATGTAGACATGATCACAGACCGATTGCGATTGGACGGTGAATCCCACGTAATGGAAATTGCCTCCAATGACGGGTACCTGTTGCAATATTTTCTGCAAAAACGAATATCCTGTCTTGGGATTGAGCCGAGTGCCAACACCGCCCAGGCAGCCAGGGAGAAGGGAGTTTATACATTAGAAGAGTTTTTCGGCGCTGACCTTGCGGAAAGACTCTCGCAAGAAGGGAAAAAAGCTGATTTGATTATCGGCAATAATGTCTTGGCCCATGTGCCGGATATTAGCGATTTTGTGGCTGGACTGAAAATTGCGCTTAAAGACAATGGTGTTATTACATTAGAATTTCCCCATCTTATGCAGCTTATTGAACAAAATCAATTTGATACCATCTATCATGAGCATTTCTCATATTTTTCGTTTTCCACAGCAAAACTTATTTTTGAGAAACATGGTCTTGAATTATTTGACGTCGAACAAATACCTACGCATGGCGGCTCATTGCGCATATATGGCAAACATAAAGATGATACTTCAAAGAATATTTCACCAAATGTTACGGCACTTCTTCATGAAGAAAAATCACAAGGAACGTATACAACCGAATATTATGACGGATTCCGGAATAAAGCAGATAGAGTGAAGTATGATTTGATTAATTTTCTTATAAAACAAAAAAAAGACGGTAAAAAAGTAGCGGCTTATGGTGCGGCGGCTAAAGGCAACACCCTGCTTAATTACTGCGGTGTAAAAAAAGATTTAATTGAATTTGTTGTTGATGCATCCCCTCATAAACAGGGCATGTTTTTGCCCGGGAGTCACATACCCGTCGTTAAGGAAGATGAAATTATCAGATCGACGCCGGATTATGTGCTAATCCTGCCGTGGAATATTAAAAATGAGATAACCGAGCAATTAAATTATATTCGGGAGTGGGGCGGGAAGTTTGTAGTAGCCGTGCCGGAAATCAAGGTGTTATGATTAATGAAGGATATAACATGAAAGTATTAGTCACCGGTGCAACGGGTTTTATCGGAAATTATGTTGTCAAAGAATTGCTAAAGTATGAACATAAAATAATAGCAACTTCAATCGAACATAAAAATCAACTACAATTTAGTTGGATTGAAAAAGTAGATTATATTCAAGCTGATTTAAACGAGGACAAAAAAGATTGGTTTGCCTTTTTTAATGAACCTGATCAAATAATCCACCTCGCTTGGGAAGGATTACCTAATTATAATGAATTATTTCACATTGAACGAAACCTGCCACGAAACTGTTGTTTCGTAAAAAATATAATTGAGAACGGATTGAAAAAGGTTGTTGTTATTGGAACCTGCTTTGAATATGGAATGCAAAGCGGGGCATTAAACGAAACAATGGCAACAATGCCCGATAATCCTTATGCCATAGCAAAGGATACTTTACGAAAGTTTCTGGAACAACTGCAAAAAAAGATTAATTTTGAGCTAAAATGGGTTCGCCTGTTTTACATGTATGGAAAAGGTCAAAGCCCCAATGCGATTCTTTCACAATTGGATAGAACGTTGCAAAACGGCGAAACCAGTTTCAACATGTCGGGAGGCGAGCAGTTGCGGGATTATCTGCCCGTTGAAAAGGTGGCTGAATATATAGTTAAGATTGCAATGCAAAATAAAGTTTATGGAATTATTAACTGCTGTAGCGGTACTCCTGTTTCTATCAGGAAACTCTTGGAGAACCACTTAGAAAGGAAGAAAAGAAGCATTCACCTGAATTTGGGATATTACCCATACCCTGATTATGAGCCGATGGCCTTTTGGGGAGATAGCAGTAAATTAAATGGTATTATAAAAAGAAAGAGATAGTTTTGCTTTTCAAATTGGAGTGGTTTTAATCGATTTTTAAGCAGACATGACGGTTGATTGATGAAAAAAAAAGGACAAATGGTTACTACTAATGAGAATTACCCGTCAGTTTTTGCAATTGCTTTGTCCTACAATGATGATAGGAAAATTTTGCGGTGCCTCGAGTCTGTATTAAGTAGTGACTATCCCAACTTGAAGGTCTTATTTTTAGATAATGGCTCTAAATTTGATTTGACTGATAAGATTAATAGTGCTTATCCGTCTGTACAAACAATTAGATTAAAAATAAACAGGGGATTTGCTGGGGGTATGAATTACGCTATGCAATACCTCAATTCACAGAACTATTCTATTGATTACTATTGTTTGATGTCTAATGACGGCTATGTCCAAAGTGACTCTTTGAGCCGGTTGATTGCAGTAGCGGAAAATAATCGGAAGATTGGTATTCTAGGCCCAGAGATATTGCTGGCGGGGAAAAATGACAAGCACGATGCATGGCTTAATAAAGCAGGCGATAATAATCCAGGGAGATTTACTTGGCACGATGAGGCCAACGTTGAAGGCAAAGAATTCGTCGAGGTAGGGTATGTGCGGGGTCCATGCATTCTGGTTAGGTGCCAAATGGCGAAGATGGTTGGATTGATGAGGGCTGGGTTTTACCTCTATTCGGAAGAGGTAGAATGGCAATGGCGTGGAAGACATAATGGATGGACCATGGCTACGTGTCCTGGAAGTATAGTCTATCATGACCATGAATCATATGTTCAATCATTTGAAAATCCGGTGAATACTTATTATAGGACTAGAAATGAAATCTTTTTCAACAGGATAATTATGAAAGACAGACCGGATGTATACGTTTCATGCCTTCGCAATATAGCTGGTATCGTGAGATATGGCATCAGGAACTCGATATCATCACGGAAAGTCTCGGATGGCTTCTTCTTTATTAAAGGGGTTGTCCATGGGTTTGTGAAGCGAGTTCCACCTGTCGACCATTTGGAGGGATAGCTTTACATATTTCTCAAATTCAAGAAAGGGGAACGCTTTCATAGCAAAGCCAGCCCCTAACACATAAAATCACAGGAGAGCTTTTATGACAAAGATAAAATCAATTCTCAAGCTTATGCTTCCAAATAAAATCAAAATAAAATTGAGCCGTTTAAAGCAGATTATAACTAATAAAAATGAAAATATTGGCATATTAGTAAATCCTTCCTCTATCGAGAATGGACTAGTCACGAATTTTATTGGTAATTTCATGGACGATGAGTTCTTCCTTGAATCTTATAATATGGGTAAACAAACAGGTGCTTTAAAGAATCATCCTGGGGAGATTTATTGGAGGGCACATGTGGCCTGCTGGGCTGCAACTTTGGCCAAAACAATAGAGGGAGATTTTGTTGAATGTGGTGTAAATTTAGGATTTCTCTCACGAGTAATAATGCACTACACTGATTTTCAAAATTTAGATAAAAAGTTTTATCTACTTGATACATTTTCTGGATTTCCTTTAGACGCTATGGAAAAGGAACAAAGAGAATATCTTAATCCGGAAGTTTTGTCGGAATATAAAGAATGTTATGAAGAAGTTAAGACGACCTTTAGAAATTTTCCAAATGTAATAATTGTTAAAGGAAAAGTGCCGAACACACTGCCATTAGTAGAGGCAAAAAAAATTGCGTATTTATCATTAGATATGAATAATGCTGATGCTGAAGTCGCTGCTGCAGAATATTTTTGGGATAAAATGGTGAGCAACGCTGTGATTTTGTTAGATGATTATGGCCATCCAAGCGCCGTTTCTCATAGAAGGAAGTTTGATGAATTTTGTAAAAAAAGAAATGTTAAGGTTCTGGCTTTGCCTCAGGGCCAAGGACTTATATTAAAGCCTTAAAAATTGTGTAATTTACCAGTTTTGAATTATCTGCCAATTTAAATATTAGGAGATGCACATTAAATTGAAAAACAGTTCCTCAACTCAGCGATTCCTAAGTAAACTGATCAATAATTTCGGTGGCGCAGTAATAAATGCCGCAATGGTATTTATTGTACCAAGGGCACTTGGCCCCGCGCATTATGGGAATTTCAATTTCCTTCGAGATAGCTTTCAGGAAATTGTCGGTGTTTTGGATCTGAACACGGGGACGACGCACTTCAATTATTCATCAAAATACAAAGAGACAATAACCGCTACAACTCTTTATTTTTATTTCTGTTTAGCATTGGGAATCATCTTGCTATCAGGAATAGCCCTTGTAAATCAGGCTGGATTTTCGGCCTATTTCTGGCCAGGTCAAGAGGTCGGGTATATTTACGCAGGAGCAATTCTCGCTTATTTGATGTATCTTAGCGTAGGGCTCACCGGTCTTTCTGATAGCAAAGAGGCTACTGTTGGGCTCGAGATACGCCGCATAATTGTGACGATAATCGGGTTTATGTTGTTGCTTGCGTTGTTTTTTAACAGAGCCCTGACACTGTCTACCTTTTTTGGCCTGCGAATATTTGTTTTTTTCTTATTTATTATCGTCTTTGCAATATATTTGAGAAACAAGCATGTTTTTCGATTTAGATTTGCTAAAGTTAACTTGAGCGAGTCAAAAGAAGTGTTGAAGTATTTTGTTTCCTATTCTCATCCGTTGCTTACTTTGTCGCTATTTAGCTTCCTTTTTGTGTATTTTGACCGCTGGTTCTTACAGATCATATCGGGATCAGTTTCGCAAGGATACTATAGTCTTGCTTTGCGCTTGAGCGCTGTATGTATATTATTTACGGGAGCTATGGTGCCGATATTCAGGCAAATGGTTGCAAAAGCGCACGGGGAAAACAACAAATCATATATACAAACCTTATTCCAAAAAAGCCGGATTTTCTATTTTGTGTCAGCGTTTTTTTCAATTTTTTTTTTATTTCACTCCAGAGAAATTATCTACTTAATTGGAGGGGCTCAGTACTCCGGGGCCAAGGTGTCGTTAATGATAATGTTGTGTTACCCGATTCATCAGACATATGGTCAGTTTTGCGGCAGCATGCTTATGGCACTTGAAAGAACGGATTTATCGAGGAATATAGGTCTTTTTTCACTCGCACTTGGATTCATTTTTAGTTATTTCTTAATGGCTCCAAATAGCTTCTTTATCCCAGGTATGGGGCTGGGGGCGGTCGGGTTGTCATTAAAAATGATAACAACACAGGTTATTGTTGTTAATGTTTCGCTGTTTTACGTGTGTAAGATCATAAGAGAGCGTTTTGTCAAATACTTGAGCTTTCAATTCATTGTCTTAATCCCGCTATTAATAATAGGATATGTTACTAATGGCCTTTATGGTAGCTTTATCGATGAAAGCTCTGGAGTGATTGGTGCTGTATCTCAGTTGCTTATTTCAGGCTTTTCCTATTTAATCACCGTAATGGCATTGTGTTGGATTTTTCCAGGGCTGTTAGGACTGAAGCGTCATGAGTTAAAAGACTATATTGGGAAAGTTTTATCTTTGGTAGGATTCATGCGGTAGGAGATTTGGTTTTGTAATGGATCAGGAATTACATGGAGGAGCAAAGTGATTAACATAGGAATTATTGGTTTTGGCAAAATGGGCCAAATCCGTTACGATACTATAAACGCAAATAAACGGGGAAAGGTAATTGCGATATCAGATCCGTATCAAGATATTTCTTCAACTGGAATAAAGGTTAACTCGACGATAGATGAAATAATGAAGTCTGATAATATAGATGCAGTATTTATTTGTACTCCTAACTATCTTAACAAGGAATTAACAATAAAAGGGTTGGAATCAGGGAAGCATGTTTTTTGTGAAAAACCTCCTGCCTTTACCGCAAATGACGTAAGAGAAATAATTGGGGTGGAACAGAAGTTGTCAGACTTTAAATTGATGTATGGTTTTAACCATCGTCACCATGGCAGCATAAAAAAAATGATGTCAATCCTGGATTCCAAAATTTTTGGAAATGTTCTTTGGATGCGCGGGAGATATGGGAAAAGTGTGGATAGCTCCTTCTACGAAGGCTGGAGGGCTAAGCGCGAATTGGCAGGAGGTGGAATCCTGCTCGATCAAGGCATTCATATGTTGGACTTGTTCCTATATGTGGCAGATAATTTTGACGAGGTTAAAGCATTTGTTTCTAATTTATACTGGAAATTAGATATCGAAGACAATGTTTTCGCTATGATGAAAAATACTAAAACAAATGTGGTCGCCTCTCTCCATTCCACAATGACACAATGGCGGCATTTGTTTTCCTTGGAGATATTCTGCGAAAAAGGCTACATGGTTTTAAATGGATTGAAAACGTCATCCAACACATATGGAGACGAAGTTCTATCAATAGCTAAAAGCAGAACAAGCGCTCCTGCCGCAACTTGGAAAGATGAGGAAAAATTTTATTATAAAGCAGATAATTTCTGGAATTCGGAAATCGAGGGTTTTTTTGATTGCATAGAAAAAGATATTCCCGTGCCGGTCGGAAATTCCGCAGATGCGCTTAAGCTAATGAAAATCGTCGATAAAATATATAATAGGGAAAGGAGAAAAGCGTGGTAAATGAAACTTGGTTTGATGACTATTTTAAGCTTTATAGAGCCAGCTTTGCCGGAGATTATTTGAATAAAAAACTCCTTGATCTGAAAAACAGATTGGTTGAGGTGAACAAAAACAAAAGGAAGACAATAATTGCAGGAAATGGTGGAAGTGCTGCAATCGCGAGCCATTGCGCTGTTGATTTTACAAAGAATGCCGGTATAAGGATGATAGATTTTAATGAAGCTGGTCTAATAACGTGCCTTTCGAATGATTACGGATACGCAGATTGGGTTTCAAAAGCAATTAAGATGTACGGAGATGAAGGCGACCTTGTCATCTTAATTAGTTCAAGCGGACGATCGGAAAACATGTTGAATGCTGCAAAAACAGCAAAAAAGATTGGTATCTTCGTGGTTACTTTCACCGGTTTTAATGTAGATAATCCTTTAAAAAACGCCGGAGAATTAAACTTTTGGATTGACAGTAAAGCCTATAATATAATTGAAACGACACATCAAATCTGGCTATTGGCTGTATGTGATGCAATAATCGGCAAGGCAGAATATCCGGCAAGCTAAAAACTGTTTAACAGAATTACAGGATTTTTAAAATGACATATCGTGTTGCCATTGGCCCATCATCTTTCGCGGCTAATGAAAAAAAACCACTTAAAATATTGGAGAAGGCAGGTGTCGAAGTAGTAGCAAATCCGTTTGGCCGTCGCCTGACAGAGGCGGAAATCATGGCTCATTTACAGGGAGTAGATGGTCTCATTGCTGGGCTGGAACCGCTTAATCGCCAGGTTTTGACTTCATTTCCTCAATTGCGGGCAATTGCACGTGTGGGCATTGGCATGGATAATGTTGATCTGGAAACAGCGAAAGAGCTGGGTATTAAAGTATCAAATACTCCTGATGAACCGGCTCAGGCGGTTGCGGAAATGACTTTGGCCGTCCTGCTTGCTTTATGCCGTGGACTTGTTTCAGCTAACGCATCAATGCATGCCGGAAGGTGGCAGAAGGCTGTCGGAACAGGTCTGATAGGAACCAAGGTTTTGCTTATAGGTTATGGTCGTATTGGCCGACGTGTTGGAGAATTGTTGCGTAATTTCGGAGCGGTAGTGTTTGTAGCCGACCCTTTTTTATCGGATAGCCGACTCAACAATGACGAACGAGTGGTCTCTCTGGCGGAAGGCTTGAGCGAAGTGTCGATTATTTCGCTGCATGCGAGCGGGAACGAGGTAATTTTAGGAGAGAACGAGTTCCGCAAAATGCAAAATGGAGTGATAATTCTTAACGCTGCCCGAGGCGAGCTGGTAGATGAGGATGCATTGATCAAGGCGCTTGAGAATGGCAAAGTAAGAGGCGCCTGGTTCGATGTATTCCGGCAGGAGCCTTACGCTGGCCGTTTGTGTGAATTTGAACAGGTTTTATTGACACCTCACATTAGTACTTATACACAACAATGCCGGCTGAACATGGAGATGGCAGCAGTAAAAAATTTACTCCGGGATTTAGAGATAAGCTTATGAGGAGCATTCATGTCCTTTAAAATTAATTTTTCCGGCAAAGTTGTGTTGGTTACCGGCGCTACGCGGGGCATTGGGGCAGCTCTTGCCAGGGATTTTCACGCCGCGGGAGCAGATCTTATTCTGACTGGGACTGATTCGAAGCAAATAAATGAACTGAATCAAAATAATGCGGATGCAGGAGTAACGAATATACGGCATATTCAAGCCGATTTTGCAGATGCAGCATCGTTGCAATGTTTTCTGGATGAGATAGCGCATTGCAAGCGAATCGACGTTTGTATAAACAATGCAGGCACGAACCGTATTGATTTTATTGATTCAACCAAAGTTGAGGACTATGACTTGCTTTCTCAAGTGAATCTGCGGGCTCCTTTTTTGATTAGCCGTCAGGTCAGTCGGTTAATGAAAAAGGCTAATTATGGCCGCATAGTGAATATCGCCTCAATTTGGAGTGTTATTACAAAACCTAAGCGTTCCATTTATTCTACCACCAAGTTTGGATTGGTTGGCATGACCAAGGCAGTGGCGGCTGACCTGGGAGCGTATAACGTTTTGGTAAATGCCGTCTCTCCCGGGTTCACCATGACGGAGTTAACACAATCAGTGCTTTCCGATAAAGAAATTCAAGAACTTTCCGCACAAATACCTGTCAAAAGATTTGCCAGACCGGAAGAAATATCCAAAGTGGTGCTGTTCTTATCCAGCGACCTGAACACTTATATAACAGGTCAAAATATCGTAGCAGATGGAGGATTTGTAAGTGTCTGATAATTTCACCGTTCGTTCGTCAATTCATGATTATGATGTCCGCTTTGAGGATGATTTTGCCATTGTTCTGGATAGGCAAATTGATCAGGGCGATATCGTTTTAATCGATGAGAAGGTGTATGATTTATACAAAACGCGTTTCATTTCAGCATCTAACAGATGTAAGTACATACTAATAAAAGCTTCAGAAGAACAAAAAAGTTACCTTCAACTGGCGCCGATTATTGAATCTTTGATTGAGAAGGACTTTAAAAAAAATAACAAATTGATCGTTATTGGAGGCGGCATCACACAGGATATAGGCGCATTTATTGCCTCTAATTTATATAGAGGGGTTCGCTGGGCTTTTTACCCAACAACTTTGCTGGCGCAATGCGACAGTTGTATCGGCGGTAAATCATCAATCAATTTTGGTAAATATAAAAACCAACTGGGAAACTTTTATCCTCCCAATGAAATTATTATTGATCTCAGATTCCTGGACACATTGGCAGAATTAGATATTAGATCAGGCATTGGTGAAATGATTCATTTCTATCTCGTATCAGGCCATGAAGATTTTAACAAAATTAGATCGGAATATGAGATTTGTTTAACAAACAGAGATGTGCTCAAGGGCTTAATTTATCGTAGTTTGCAAATAAAAAAGAGGATTATAGAAATTGATGAATTTGACAAAAAAGAACGACTGCTCTTCAATTATGGCCATTCCTTTGGTCACGCGATTGAATCCCTTACAAATTACAGGATTCCACATGGAATAGCCGTAAGTTATGGAATGGATATTGCCAATTATCTGTCGGAAAATTTTGGATATATTTCCGGAGAGCTGCGTCAAACAATTCGCGAATTGCTGGAAATGAATTGGAAGGGAGCGGCACTTGGCAGGATAAATGTGAGTGATTTTATAAATGCTCTCAAGAAAGATAAGAAAAATATCGGTTCTGAAGTAAAGGTCATTCTTACACGGGGTTTTGGCCAGATGTTTAAAACAACACTTCCCATTGATAACAAAGTAACCGGCTTATTTGAAGAATATTTTAATGCCGGCAAAAAATAGAAAAAAAGGCGGTAGGAGAGATGCAATCCCTGAAAAATAAAATCAAAGATCGTCAATTAACAATCGGATCATGGGTTTCTTTCAGCTATCTTCCAATGTGCGAGATGATGGCAAAATCCGGGTTTGAGTGGTTGGCGATTGATATGGAACATACCGGCATTGACTTTTGTGATGCCCAGCAACTTATTCAAATTATTGACCTGGCAGGCTGTGTTCCTCTTGTGAGAGTCGGTGAAAACCATCCCCTGGCCATTAAAAGGGTGATGGATGCCGGAGCTCATGGTGTTATTGTGCCGATGGTAAACAGCAAAGAAGATGCATGCAAGGCTGTTGAAGCAGTGCACTATCCTCCTGTTGGGACAAGAGGCGTGGGATTGTTCAGAGCACAGAACTATGGACTCGGATTTGAAGAATACGAAGAGTGGGCAAAAAACGAAAGTATTGTAATTGTTCAGATAGAACATATCAAGGCCGTAGAGAATCTTGAAGATATTTTGTCCGTAGAAGGGGTGGACGGTTTTATAATTGGTCCTTATGATTTGTCAGGGTCTTTAGGACTTCCTGGGAATTTTGACCACCCTTCTGTGCTTGCAGCTTTAGATGAAGTTGAGCGGGTTATGATGAAATCTCCCAAAGTCGGTGGCTATCATGTAGTACATTCCAACCATGATGAGCTTTTGAGCAGAATCGAGCAGGGGTATAAGTTCATCGCTTATGGAGATGACATGGTTTTTTTAGCCGAAAAATTGAAAGAAGAAGCAACCTTTCTTAAGCAACACGTGTTTGAGAGGAAATGATGAATATTCCACCAATAAAAGCTCTCATTTTCATGAAGGAACATTCTGAGCGTGTACCAGATAAAAACATCAGACATCTTTGTGGCCGCCCGCTTTTTTATTGGATATTAAATAGTCTGAGCCACAGTCAATATATCAAAGAAATCATTATCAATACGGATTCAGAAGAAATCGCGGAAGATGCAAGCAAAAATTTCAAAGCTACAATTCATATGCGGCCAGATTATCTGCTTCGTATCCAGAGTGATGAAGCATATCAAATTATGGCATATGACTTGGAAAAAACAGACGGAGAATTTTTTATTCAATCACACAGCACAAATCCCTTGCTGCGTTCTGAGACGATTGATAACGCCATTGAGTCCTTTTTTAAACAAAGCGAATGTGATTCGCTTTTTTCGGTAACACCTGTACAGAAACGTTTTTTCAGGGCAGATGGATTGGCAGTTAACCACGATCCCGAAAAACTTATTAAAACACAAGAGCTTCCTGTTATTTTTGAAGAAAATTCCTGTATATATCTGTTTTCGCGTACTGTATTCTTTGAGCGGAAAAATCGTCTGGGGCATAATCCCATGCTTTTTCCTATGGACAGACTTGAAGCGGTTGACATTGATGAGGAATTTGACTTTGCCATTGCAAATGCATTGATGGCTGCGCGCTTAAGGGAAAAGCGTGCGGTATAGTGGAGATTGGAGTGTTTGTAAGTGCCACAAATTATTAGTAAATGGATTCACCTTTCTTATCCATTAAATTGTGAAACACCGGCTTATGGCGGTGGGGACTCTCTGAAGCTTCAGCATGAGAAAAGCATAGAAGATGGGGATTCATGCAATACCTCATATTGGAGTTTATCCAATCATCTGGGCACACATATTGATTTTCCAAGACACTTTGTGCTGGCAGGAAAAACATCGGATGACTACAACCCGGAGTTTTGGATTTTTCATTCCACTTTTATCCTTGATATTTCACCTGTTGAACCTGGGCTTATTATAGAATCGGAAGCCGTGGACATGGATGATGTGCCCGATAATACAGATATACTTGTCATTAAAACAGGCTTTTGCTATTTGAGAGAGAAAGATATCTATTGGGAAAATAACCCTGGCTTTGCCCCAAGGCTGGCTGCTTTTCTGCGTAAGCGTTTTCCACACCTCAAAGTGTTTGGCTTTGATTCGATTTCCTTATCCTCTTTTGCTCATAGGGAGATAGGGCATGAAGCACATAAGGCGTTTCTTGATCATCCCAACCCCATTCTTTTGCTTGAGGATATGGATTTATCCAAGGTTGATAATGGTATGAAATTAAAGCAAGTTATCGTAGCTCCCTTAAGGGTAGAAGGTGCTGACGGCGCGCCATGCACCGTGTTTGCTGATATTGTTGAGTAGAGCAAAACGGTCTGTTTATCGAAGACGCTATGTCTGATTATGGGGCTGCCCAAAGAGCAGATGCTTGCAAACTCGGGAAGACGTGACTAATGAGAGTGATTAACCTCGATAAATTATCTTCGGATGAAAATCGAATTCTTAACATGGTTGCTGTTGAAATAAGAGCCGATTTCAATCATCTTGTTGAAGCTGTGGGATTAGAACACGAGAACAATATAGACTGGATTGTCAGTAGCATCGCGAGCAGAAACAAATACCTGAGCCCTCTTTTTTTGAGGTGCTGCTATTTGGCATTGGTTAAGCGAATACTTGAAACTGACCAAGATGTTGGACAGATTACCCTCGCAGACCGCGCATTATCTAAGGTTTTACAAACTTACTTCAAAGGGAACGGAATAGATGTTTCTGTTGTTTGCACTGAGAGCATTTCTGGTAGAATTAGGCGTATCCTGACTCCATTTTATCATTTTGCTGTTGGATTCGTTACCCTGTTTTTGAGGTTTATAGGCAGATCGAAATCTGGAAAATTGAAAATCTCTTCTTCTGTGCCGATTACTCTGTTGGATACTTTCGTAATCAAAAGCAGTATCGGAGAAGGTGGAAGCATCTATAAAGGAAAATACAAAGACCGATATTATACGGGTTTACTTGAGAACTTAGGCGAAAAAGATAAAAGAAGTATCTTTTATTATCCCGCTCTTATTGGGTTTGGGAATCCAGTATCGGGTTTTAAACTAATCAGAAATGCAAAAGATCAATTTATTATACCTGATGACTTTCTAAAAATCTGGGACTATTTTTTTGTATTGTTGTATCCAATGAGAATATGTCGGCTTCAGATCCCAAAGATGTCGTTTTTGGGGTTTGATGTTGCCCTGCTTTTGAGGCAGGAGAGAAGGTTAACTTGCTGTAATTCCTCATCCTTTGGAGGTTTGTTGAATTATCGTTTTGCTTTCCGAATGTCTCAGGAGAAAGTGCAGGTAAAACTACTGGTGGATTGGCATGAAAATCAGGTTATTGATCGTGGCTTGATCGTAGGATTTCGACGTTTTCATCCAGAAACTCATATTACTGGTTATCAGGGATATATTATCTCTAAGAATCTTCACATATACATATTTCCTACTCCACAGGAGTACCGGAGCCAGGCAGTTCCTCATAAGATTGGAGTAATAGGAAAAGGCCTATTGGAAGACATCCAGGAGTTCTGTAATGATTTTGAAGCTATTGTAGCGCCTGCTTTCAGATTTAACAAAGTTTGGGAAAAACGAAAAAAAATGCCTGATCCGAACATGTTCACTATTTTAGTAGCCTTGCCCATTGGTCTTAAAGGGTCTGCAAATATTTTAAGGTTACTTGCTTCGGTCCTTGGTAATCTTGGAAATGTTGATCTCAGATTCTGGATTAAACCGCATCCCACTGTGAGGCCTGAGCAGATAAGAGGTTTGTGTGACGGAAAGTTTCCAGATGCTTTCCATATCAAGACGGGGGATTTTAATAAGTATGTTGAAGGTGCTAACCTCCTCATCGGAAATGCTTCGAGTACTTGCTTAGAGGCTCTCGCAAAGGGGATCCCAGTAATAGTGATAGGTGACCGCAATGGTATTGTAGAAAATCCGATTCCAGAGACTATAACCAGTGATATCTGGAAGTTGTGCTATAGTTCTGAAGAAGTAGCAGGTGCTATTCGATTTTATGAAAACCGCAGCCCTGAAAAGATAAAGGAACATGAAGAAACCGGCACAAGGATCAGGGAGGAGTATTTTGAGCCAGTGACAAGAGAAGGTGTGCGGAAGTTTTTAGGACTGCAAAAAGATGAATATGAAGCCGATTAACACGAAGGCTGATCGAACAAATATGCCGTTGATGCAAAACGAGCCTCTATTTAGCGTTGTAATCCCTGCCTATAATGCTGAAGATTTTGTCTGCGAAGCTTTGGATTCCGTAGCTGGCCAAACAATGTCTAAATCTAATTATGAAATCATTGCTGTCGATGATGGTTCGACAGACGAAACATCCAGCAAAATTAGTGCCTGGGCTAAAGAATATCCCATGGTCGAACTAAGGCTTATCCAGCAGGCCAACAAGGGAATAGGCGGAGCAAGAAATAGAGGGGTTCGAGAAGCCTCTGGCATATTTGTAGCATTTCTGGATGCTGACGATGTTTGGTTGGAGCAAAAGCTTGAATTTATTGCTCATCATATTAAAGATGTGCCCGACGTTGATATGGTTTGTCATGATGAGTGGTTACAGATGAACAAAGGTAGTAAGAAACGTTTGACATATGGCCCGTATGCCACTTATAGGGATCTTCTTTTTAAAGGTAATTGTATTTCCACTTCAGCAACTGTTGTTCGACGGCAAAAGATTTTAGAAGTGGGCGGCTTTTCGGAGGATATGCGATTCAACAGTGTGGAAGATTACGACCTTTGGCTGCGGCTCGCACAGGCAGATTGCCGCATAGAATATCTCCACAAGATATTGGGCGTATATTGGGTTTGGGGTCAAGGCGTTACTAATAATATTGTCCTTCATAATCAACATGCCATGAATGTTTTGGAGGCCCACTTTCAAAGATGGCAACCAAAAAATTTATATTATCGCTATCTTATGAGACGTCATCGAGCCGGCACACTTCGAGGCGGAGGACATGCCTTTATGAAGCAGGGCGATCATCGTGAGGCACAAAAATACTTATGTATGGCCTTAAAACAAGACCCCTTCAATTGGAAAACATGGGTGCTTACTCTACTAAACACTGCCAGGGTCAGCAAATGAGCATTAATAAATCCAATCGACTTCCGTCAAAATGACCATTCACTCCGCTCCAATTCCTTCCTTGAAGGCACTCTGGCAGGCGCTGTTTGCAGGACTTTCGGATGGTGAACCGTGGCGAGGACTGCCACCTGAGAAGTCCGTCCAGTTCTTTTCCCGCGGCCTGTGGGCCATGACTGAGGGTGTAGCAGCGATTCTCCATAAAAAAGGCAGGGAAAATGGTCAGGTGTGGCTACCTGATTATTTTTGCAATGAAGCTCTTATTCCACTGAGACGAAATGAAATAAGCCTTTATTTTTATCCAATCAGGAAAGACCTTTCGCCTGACTGGGGCAAGATTGAGTCAGAAGCAAACAAATCAGATCCGCCCGATGTTTTTATTCTGGTCCATTATTTTGGATTTCCCAACTGTCTTGATGAGGCCAAAGGATTTTGTGATAAGCACGGCGCTGAATTATTAGAGGATTGTGCCCATCTCCTTTTGCCGGTAAATGGAGCGGGGCAGAATACAGCCTTTTTCAGTCCACGAAAACTTCTTTCTCTTCCCGAAGGCGGATTATTGATTATGCCATATAATAGTCCGGTTCAGCAGACAGAGAAGATGTTTGTCTCCGGCAAAAGACTAATTTCAAAATGGTTAATACGACGTCTGGCTCAACGAGTAATGTTGACTATGGGAATATCGTGGCATCGCTTTCGGAAACGTGCTGTCGGCAATTTGCATAATCCTGCTGATCGGCTAAGTGGAAGCATGAGAATATTTCCCGATAAATATACCTTAAGGCTTCTTGGTGTAATAGAAAAAGACCTTGACTATGTGGTTAAAAAACGCAGGGGAAATTATATGCGGCTGTTGAGGTCAGTAGATGGGATGAAAGGTATCAAGCCGTTGTTTCCTTCGCTCCCGGATTATGTCTGCCCATACACTTTCCCTATGATTTTATCTGAGGGAAGAGATGCAGTGGCCAGCCGGCTCAATCATTTCGGCCTTCCTGCCTCCAGTTGGCCTGATCTGCCTCCAGAAGTTTCAGATAGAAACGATGAGCACAAAACGGCTGTCTGGCTTCAGGAACATATCCTTCTTTTGCCGGTTCATCAGGATCTCAGTGACAAGCAGGTAAAATATATGGCATTTAAGTTAAGAGATATTTTAGGAAAGGAAAAATAACCCGGATTATGATTCGTATGGAGATAAGAGACTTTGGGCAGGAGGAATGGAATGATATCGTTTCAGATGTTGATGATCTCAGCCTTATGCAGACTTGGGAGTTTGGTGAAGCAAAGGCTTTTACTGGGACATGGAAGGTAAACCGTGCCATTTTTCAAAAAGGTGACGAGACAGTGGGGGCGGCCCAGGCCATGATCCGCACAGTGCCTTTGCTAAACAGAGGGCTGGTATGGATTAATCGGGCGCCGCTTTTGAAAAATAACGATTTTACACAGCCTGATGTATATGTGGACATGCTCAAGGAACTCAAAAAATACTGGGCGGATGAAAAGAAGATGTATCTGAGGATCGCTCCTCCTTTAATAGCATCTGATGACAGCTATGCAATCTTTAAAGCAGCTGGCTTTTCCAAGGCAACGGAAACGGATGGCTGGGCATCTGAAATTGTGGATTTATCTCGTTCTACGGAAGAACTTCGCAAAGGTCTTCAGCAAAAATGGAGAAATTGCCTTAATAAGGCTGAACGGCTGGAGGTAACCTATGAAACAGGCAGCTCTAATGTTTTGATGGATGAACTTTTAGATGATTATAAGGCGCTTTTAGACAAAACAGGGTTTGGAACTAATCTTTCTCCGGAACTCGTAAGGTCAATGCAAAACCTGTTGCCGGATTCGAGGAAGGTGCTGGTTTTTGTCGGTCGCCAGAATGGAGAAAAACTGGGGAGTATTCTCATCGCCACCTATGGCAATACATGCATGTATCTGATCGGCGCGACAAACAATATCGGCAGAAAGGTAAGTGCCAATCATTATCTTATATGGAACGCTGTCTGCGAGATGAAAAAACGCGGATTCAGATGGTTTGATTTGGGAGGTGCGCACCCGGATAATACACCGTCAGGCATTTTGCATTTTAAGAGAGGGTTGAGAGGAAAGCAGTATCAGTTGATGGGAGAAGTTGAGGCGTATCAAGACGGTTTTCTAAACAGAATGATCAGGAAACGTATTGAAACTTCAAGATAGGCACGCTAACGCTGCTCAAAAAACAACACAGGAAATGCCGGATAAATGAAAATCAGATACCTTATTGCCAATTCCATTCTGGGACGTTTGCTGCTTAACATAGCAAAAAGGCGAAACAATAATGATAAAGGTGCCTTAAAGATACTTATATATCATGACATCCCATATGAAGAGTTTGATAAATTTGAAGCGCAAATAAAATACATTGACAGGCATTATGGCTTTATCAGGCCGGATGATTTGAAAGATATATTAGCCGGTAAAATGAAATACACCGGCACAAAAGTTCTCTTGACATTCGACGACGGGTTTAAGTCAAATGCGCTGATTGCGGACAAGATTTTAGAACCTCTTGGCATAAAAGCCATATTTTTTATCCCTCCGGGTTTTATAAATGCAAAGAATCGCGACGAGCAAAAGACTTTTATTGCAAAAGATCTTTATGATAATTGTTTTGATTTCGAAGAAATTTCTGATGATATGGAGCCAATGTGTTGGCAGGATCTTGAGCGATTATTGGATCAAGGCCATACAATAGGTGCCCATACGATCAATCATCGAAGGTTAACAGAAATTGAAAACGAAGACGAACTGAGGCACGAGATAATCGAAAGCGGCGATATATTGCAGAAAAAACTCGGCATTGATATTGAACATTTTTCATACCCCTTTGGAAATATTGAGAGTATAGATCCGAGAGCCATTGGAATCGTCAGAGAACGTTACAAATATTGTTATTCGGGAATACGTGGAAACAATTCTATTAACACTAATCCTTATGCAATCCTCCGCGATCCGGTTTCGGTTGATGACCCTTCCACATACTTCAGGTTTATTGTTGAGGATGGGCTGGGGTTAATGTACGGAAAACGGGCATTATTGCTGGCGAGTCTGACGAGTGATGCCCTATCATTTCCGTAAAAGAGGATTTTGCGCACGAGGAAACTTATAACATGAGCAATAAAACCGGCTACGATCTAAACTCTTTAATAATAATTGGAAATGTAACGGTATGCGCACTATCTATATATTTGTATAGCAAGATCGGTGGCAATCGATACGTTAATATATCCACAGTAATTTTATTATGTATATTTGGCGTGGAAAACATCTTAATACTTTTATATGAGAAGAAAAAAAGAGACCCTTTTATTTTACTTCTATTAATAATCACTTTGGTTTTTTACATGGGGCGAGTAGTCACGTTATTATATGATCCATGGTCGAGATCATTGGCTCTGTTTTCATTTACCACCGACGATCTAAATTATTCACTAATATTTATAATGCTTTCTAATATCTCAATTTTTTTAGGTCTTAGCATGGCAGGAGGGAATATCCTTTATAAAAAAAAAGGCATTACCAACAGCTATCCTGTAAATCCTCGTAAAATTATGGGAATATTATTATTTGTGGTTCTTGTGTCTTACTGCATTCAGTTTACAGGTGATATTCTTGGTAGATTTGCGGGCTACATAATGCTGTTTGTCAATGTGAATTTAATCTTGCTATTTACATTTACCTACTTAGCAATGAATTTCAATAAAGTTTCAAACACAAATCGAATAGTTTTTTTAACCTTAATTACATTCTTTATCGTAGGGACTACATTGAGCGGCAGTCGTTCTGCATTATTAGCTCTGGCTTGTTATTTGTTAGTTGCAGTTCTGTCGGTTAACGGTAAGATTATATTCAATAAAAAAATGCTTTTAATAAGCATAATCATTGTTCCAGTTGCCCTGTTTTTCTTTATTTCGGCAACATATATCCGCAATGTTGATGGTCGACATCTTGCTCGCACCAAACAACTGAGTATTCTACAAGAAGTTGACCTCATTGGGTCAAAAGATATTAGTCTGCTGTGTCGACCTATATCTGGTAGGATAGGGTTTTTAGATTATTCAACGATGCTAATAAGAAACCAGGAACGATACAGTAAAATCATTAACTTTCAATATTATTTTGAAAGTATCATAGACAACGTCTTGACTCCGGGGTTTAATGTTTTTGGCACGATAAGAGTTTCGCATGCCATGCCTTATATTCCAAGCATGGAATTAGTGCCAACTCGTGAAGAAAAAATGCAGATGGGATATCAATCAGATATGCCTACTGTATATGGAGAATATTATGTTTTATTTCATGGGTACCTTGCCTTAATAATTTTTTTTATTTTTTCCTATACCTTTAAAAAAGTCTATCTATCAATTAGAAGCAAGGATGCCTTCTTATTTTACTTGTATAGGGCATTGGTCCTTTTCGTCTTTTATCTGTGGTTAAATAGTTTCGGCATAGATTGGATGATGCTTGATTTAATTGGTATAATCATAACTGTTAGCTTATTCAAAAACTTTTATAAGATGAGAAGACGAAAAGAACCTATCTGTGAAGTTAGAGAACTTGTTGGAGATACTCCACATTAATTCAATGATATTAGTGAAACTTTACCTTCATGATGGAGCCAAAGTTTGGTTGGGTTATTGAAATCAATTTCAACTCCTATTGTATGGATTTTAGCCTTTTTGATTTTTGGCTTAATGCTGACAGAAAAGCTTCGAAAGAAACCAAGGTTGAATGTTGGACTGTATTTCCTGATTTTTGCAATATGTATTCTATATCTTCTAAGCATTACGCCTGTTTCAAATCTACTTGTATATTCTCTGGAGTGTCAATATCAGCCACCGTCTAGTGAAGTTTTAGAAGAGGTGGGTATGATGGTTGTTCTGGGCGGAGGGGTTATGTCTTCCAGAGGTTTTCGCAAAAGTCCTGAAGCATCCGGCGCTACCTATTCCCGGATATTCAATGGGGTCAAGGTTTTTCGGCAGAGCGGAGCAAAAAAGTTGGTGCTGTCCGGCGCAGGGGGACAGCGGGATGGCGAGACCGATGCTGATGTTATGAAAGATATAGCTATTGCCTTGGGAATTTCTGAAAATAAGATCATAGCCGAAGGTAGGTCTCGTAACACCATGGAACATGCTATAGAGCTTGCAAAATTATTTCCTCCGGAAGAGGGGATGCGAATAGGTATTGTAACGTCTGCTCTTCATATGAAGAGAGCAGTAGTCGCGTTTTACGAAAAATTTCCGTAGCATAGTATTAAACCAATTCCAGTTGGTTATATTTATTCACCGCTGGATTGGTCGATTGACAGCTTCATTCCTTCTGCAGGCGCTTTTAGTACAAGCAGCTATGCGATTCATGAATGGATTGGAATGTTATGGTACGGGGTAAGATATTGATTGTAATGGAAATACATATACATGGGGTTATTGATCAAGCGGGAGGCATTTTGCATGATACTTGGCATTGATTTGTCAAACATCCGCGGTGGTGGAGGAATAACGCATATCTCCGAAATTCTTGCGCATGCCAACCCCGTTGATTTTGCTTTCAAGCGAGTTATAGTTTGGGGGGGGGGAAGAACCCTTTCCATGTTATGTAACCGATCATGGCTGGAAAAAGCTCATGTGCCGATTCTTGACCGGAGTTTACCTTGGCGGATCTGGTGGCAGCAGGCTGTTCTACCGAAAATGCTGGAACGAAATCGGTGTAATCTCCTTTTCTCGCCTGGCGGTACCTTGCCCCGTTATGTATCCGTGCCGTCCGTAACCATGTCGCAGAATCTTCTCCCTTTTGAAATTGCTGAGATGCGCAGATTTGGCTTTTCTTTGGTTTTTTTCCGTTATTTATTACTTCGCGTTAGTCAATCTCTAAACTTTCGCAAGTCAAACGGAATGGTTTTTCTTACTCAATATGCCCATTCTGCGGTGATGCGACATGTGAAATCTCTCAGTGGCCAATTCACTATTATTCCGCATGGCATAGATAAGAAATTCTTTTTGGCACCGAAAAGACAGAAAACCGCACGTGCCTTTTCTGCGGAGAAACCGATTAAGCTTTTATATGTTTCAATTGTTAATTTGTATAAACACCAATGGCATGTAGTTGAAGCAACTGCTGAATTAAGAAAAAAGGGCATCCCAGTAGTACTTAATTTAATAGGCCCAGCATATTTGACGGCTTTGAGGCGGCTCAAGAAAGCAATGGAGATAGTGGATCCAAACCATGATGTTATCCGTTATAAAGGTGAAGTGCCCTATTCGGAGTTAAGTAAGTTTTATCATCAGGCAGATGTCTTTGTGTTTGCCTCCAGTTGCGAGAACATGCCCAATATTCTACTGGAAGCGATGGCAGGGGGCCTACCCATTGCTTGTTCAAATCGTGGGCCCATGCCAGAAATATTGGGCGATGCTGGGGTCTATTTTGACCCTGAACAGCCAGAAGATATTGCTGCTGCCATTCAATCTTTAATAGAAGACGTTTCTTTGCGAAAACATTGTGCGTGGTCAGCCTACGAACGAGCCCAACAGTATTCCTGGGGACGATGCTCCAGAGAAACCTTTTCATTTTTAGCTGAAATAGGAGCAAGTCAGCATAAATCGCACATTCAAAAGCTAAACTAATAATGAAACAAATAATACAAAACATCAAAACCGGCGAAACAACCCTGGAAGAACTCCCTGCTCCTCAAGTGGGCCGAGGGCAGGTTCTTATTCAAACTTCCCGTTCTCTTGTTTCCCTCGGCACAGAGCGTATGCTTGTAGAGTTCGGCCATGCAAACTTGATACAAAAAGCCCGTCAACAACCGGATAAAGTCAGGATGGTACTTGATAAGATTAAAAGCGATGGGCTGCTACCGACTTCGGAAGCTGTTTTTAATAAATTGGGCCAGCCATTGCCTCTTGGATACTGTAACGTAGGGAAAATCATAGAGGTCGGAGGACGGAGATCGGAGGACGGAAGAAGACAGGGGTCGGATGTCAGTGGTCTGAGGGTTGGGGATCGGGTGGTTAGTAACGGCCCTCATGCAGAGATTGTATGTGTGCCCAAAAATCTATGCGCCACAATTCCTGCCAGTGTCAGCGATGATGCAGCGGCTTTTACAGTGATTGGGGCTATCGGGCTGCAAGGAGTTCGTCTTCTTAAACCGGCCTTTGGAGAAACGGTTGTTGTTATTGGCCTTGGGTTGATAGGTCTCATTGCCGCGCAGATCCTCAGGGCCAATGGATGTAGGGTGATTGGTTTTGATTATGACCAGAAAAAGGTGGATATTGCTGACAAGCTTGGCATCATTGCTGTTAATCCGGCAGGGGCAATTGTATGAGTCAAACTATACGGGAGATGATTGCGTTGGGAGAGTCGGAGGAGCTTGAATTTAAAGCATCCTTCGGCAAAGAAGCCATAGAGTCGCTTGCGGCCTTTGCCAATCACAAGGGTGGCGTGGTGCTTACAGAAATCGCCAATCTCCATCTGCAATCCCTGCAGCTTTCCTGGGATTCCTACATGGACGTGAATTCAACGCTCAATGACCTGAATAGGGGCAAAATCAAGATGTTCCTTCAGCGGGTTACAGAAGGTGGCCGATTCCGAATAGTTGGGGAATGGCAAACAGTATTGGGGAAATTGGGCTATCTGAAAGATGGTCGGCCCACGCATGCGGCAATGTTGCTGTTCGGCAGGAACGATCCACCCTATGCGTTGCATGTTGGACGCTTTAAGACGGCATCGACTATAATCGATGACCGGATGATTCGCGGCACGCTTTTTCAGGTGGTGGAAGAGTCAATGAAGTTCATTCTCTCCCACCTGAAAGTTGCCTTTGAAATCACCGGCAAAATCGAAAGACGAGAAATTTATGAATATCCCTTGTCTGCTCTTCGTGAACTGCTTCTGAATGCCGTGGTGCATCGTGACTATACAAGTCCGGTCGATATTCAGCTCAAGATATTCGATAACGCCATTACTTTTTTCAACCCCGGTAGACTTTTTGGTGATCTGACCATAGAAAAACTGAAGAGTGATGATTATCAGTCCCGGACACGCAACAAATTGGTTGCAGAAGCGTTCTATCTGCCCAGAGATATCGAAAAATATGGGAGTGGTGTTATCCGGGTTCGTGGGGAGATCGAATCATATCCGACCATGATTTTTGAATATGAGGAGAGCGGCGACGGCTTCCTTGTCACGCTGAGATACCGGAAACAAAAGATATCCTCGGTATCAGTACCCCCTGAGGGAATAAGTGAGGGAATAAGTGAGGGAATAAGTGAGGGAATAAAGCTGTTGCTGGAATATATACGGAGTGCGCCGGGAAGACGGATTCCACTGATGGCGGACAGCCTTGGAATTCCCGCAAAAACGATTGAACGATGGATTGCCGATCTGAAGCGACAGGGACGTATCGAATATCGTGGGAGCAAGAAAGCAGGGGGGTACTATATGGTCAATGCAAAGGGTCAAGGTAAGGGAAGGTAGCCCGCGACATGAAACAGATTCTGCAAAATTTAAAGAGTGGAGATACAATTCTGGAGGAAGTTCCAAGTCCGCAAGTCAAGCCCGGTCATGTGCTGATTCAAACGTCACGTTCCCTTGTTTCACTTGGCACTGAGCGGATGCTGGTTGAGTTCGGCCATGCCAATTTGATACAAAAGGCCCGTCAACAACCGGATAAAGTCAAGATGGTACTCGACAAGATTCGAAGTGATGGACTGCTGCCGACCCTGGAAGCTGTTTTTAATAAGTTGGGCCAGCCTTTGCCTCTTGGATACTGTAACGCGGGGCGTGTTCTTGCCATAGGCAAAGGCGTGACTGAGTTCAAGGTTGGTAACCGGGTTGCCTCAAACGGGCCTCATGCAGAAATCGTGTGTGTGCCCAAAAATCTCTGTGCCAGAATTCCTGCCAGTGTAACTGATGAGAGTGCAGCTTTCACAGTGATTGGAGCCATCGGTTTACAGGGTGTGCGGCTTCTTAAGCCAGCCTTTGGAGAAACTGTTGTTGTTATTGGTCTTGGGTTAATAGGTCTCATTGCCGCGCAGATCCTCAGGGCCAATGGTTGTAGGGTTATTGGTTTTGATTATGACCAGACAAAGGTGGATATTGCCAATAAGCTTGGTATTATTGCAGTTAATCCGGCAGGGGGAACAGATCAGGTCAGGTTTGTGGAGGAGCAGACTGGCGGCATGGGCGCTGATGCTGTTCTGATTACCGCATCAGCTAAAGGCAATGAAGTTATCTCCCAGTCTGCGCGCATGAGTCGTAAGCGGGGGCGTATTGTCCTGGTCGGGGTTGTGGGTCTTGATATCTCCCGTGCGGAATTTTACGAAAAGGAATTGAGCTTTCAGGTGTCATGCTCTTATGGCCCGGGGCGCTATGATGACAATTATGAACAAAAAGGGCAGGACTATCCAATTGCCTTTGTTCGCTGGACTGAAAAACGCAATTTTGAAGCCATTCTCTCCGCAATAGAGAGTGGGCAACTTGACGTGGAATCGTTGATTACAGAGCGAGTTCCCCTGGCAGAGTACAGCCGCATTTATGAAAACATGAGCGGTTCTTCTTCCATTGCATCTTTGTTAGTCTATGAAGGCAATGTCGATACCAGTTCGGTGGTAACAGTGACCGAGAGATTTTTCACTAAAGGGGAAGGTGTTATAGGTGTTGTGGGCGCCGGTAATTTTACAAGCGCTACCCTTCTTCCAGCCCTGAAACCACTTGACGCACAGCTTAAATATATTGTTTCTGCCGGGGGGCTGTCCGCCAGGACACTGGCCAGGCGCGCAGGGTTTGCCTGTGCCGCAACTGATTACAGACAGGTGCTTAAAGATGATGAAGTTGATCTGCTGATAATCACCACAAGGCATGATTTGCATGCCTCCATGGTTATTGAGTCTTTGAAGGCGGGGAAGAATGTTTTTGTGGAAAAGCCGCTTTGTTTAACCGCAGATGAACTTAAGAAAATTAAATTAGCCGCAGATGGACGCAGATGGACGCAGATTGAAAAAGATGCCTCACGCAAAGGCGCAAAGGCGCGAAGAAGAGAAGAATATCTACAGATTAAAAAAAATATCAGCGTGCATCCGCGTTTATCTGCGGCTCCAATCCTTATGGTTGGTTTTAACAGGCGTTTTGCTCCGCTTGCCCGGAAAATGAAGACCCTTATTGGTATGGGGGCAGTAAATATTGTGGCTACAATGAATGCAGGAGAAATCCCTGCCAATTCCTGGGTTCATGATCTTGCGGTTGGCGGCGGCCGGATTGTTGGTGAAGCATGTCATTTTATTGATTTTTGTACTTACCTAACTGGAAGCAGGGTTGGCGCGGTTTGCATGAATGCAATGGGGACATCTCCCGAGGAGAATACTGACAATGCAAGTATTCTGTTACGCTATAAGAATGGCTCCAACGCTGTGATTAATTATTTTGCCAACGGCAATAAAGCCTACTCCAAGGAACGCATTGAGGTTCATTCCCAGGGTCGCTCCCTTGTTCTGGACAACTGGCGGACATTAAGAGGATTTGGTTTTAAAGGTTTTTCCCGCTTGAAGAAAAAGCAGGACAAAGGGCATTGTGAGCAGTTCAGGCTGCTGATTGAACGGGTGAAGAATGGTGGTGAGGCGCTGATTCCGTTTGGGGAGATTGTCAATACTACCAAGGCGAGCTTTGGTGCTATTGAGTCGTTGCGAGAGGGGCGTTGGGTTGAATTAGCCGCAGATAAACGCTGATAAACGCAGATATATTTATACAGAAAAAAGAAAAAAGATTTATTAGCCGCAGATGGACGCAGATGGTTTTCTTTTTTGTTTTATCTGCGTGTATCCGTGTTCATCTGCGGCTAATAAACGAAAAAACTTGAACATATGAAGGATTTGTTTTAAGGGATCGTCACATGAGTGATTCAAATAATACCCAAATAGAGATATTGAGGTGCGAAGAGTTACTGAGTCTACAGAAAAGGGTTGGGAAAGACTTCTTATCCGATCACGCTTTGTCTTTGCTCATGAATCGCTTTTCTAAGCGTGTTACATATTTCATACTGGAGTATCCTTATGTGGACAAGGATTTCAGGAGCACCTATTACAGCGATTTCTCAAAGAGACACCAGAACATCAACAGAAATTCATTTCGAATTCATATATTCGGAGAAAATGAGGACTACTATGGCTTTTTTACTTTAAGGAATACACCGCCCTTTAATTTGGGTAGAGGATATCTAAACCCAAAGGCACTTACCGTTGACCCTGGTCATTTTTTGCTCACAAAATTTGATGTGCATATTTTGGGCAAAACATTCACCGTGGATGCATTCCCATGGATGCAACAAGACGCAAATATTTCCAGATGCGCTCAAGTCTCAATATGGGCGATTGCCAAGTATTACAGTGAAAGATATTCCATTTACGCAGAGCATACCATACAGCAGATCTTTGACTTAGCATCTTCACACACCCGTAAGATTCCTTCTAAGGGTCTGACAATAGAGAATATATCCAGCATCTTCAGTTTTATGGGGTTTTTCCCTGAAATATATTTCAGCGAAATTGTCAATGATAGAAAGATCTTCAACGAACTCATATATGTTTTTATTGAATCTGGAATTCCTTTTGTTGCCGGCCTGAGAGCCAAAAGGCATGCGATTGCCATAACCGGTCACCTCAAAATCGAGCATGAAATGGATGATACAGATTGCATTACGCCGGTTTCTGATTTAATAAAAGGATATTTTTCTGTAGATGACAATTTTCTTCCCTATTCAATTGTTGGGAGCAGGGGGAAGCACTCAATAGGTGATATTGATGCGGTAATCGTACCATTATATGAAAAAATGTATATGGATGTCTTGACCCTGTTGAACCGGGTGCTGCCTGAAATTGAAACCTTGTTTTTGCCGCACAAAAAAATGTACCGAAGAGTCTTCATGACCTCGTCGACATCATTTAAGCGGTTTATTTTCGAGAATATTTCGGACGAGCATTATCGCTCGTATCTGCTGTTGGAACAGATGCCGAAGTTCATATGGATTGTTGAATATATCGCCAAAGATGATTACCCCAATCAGGTCCATTCAAGATTTTTATTTGATGCAACGGCATTGAAATATGCCGGAATAGCCATGATGATTTCAGCAAGAGTTGGAGATTTGTTCATTCATAATGGTAAATCAGCAACATTAACCAATTTCCAGGAGCCTATGTATAAAAACAACTTAAGGGAGGCAGGATATGGAATGGATGAAGCAAGTTCTGGATAATGGGAGGAAGCTTGAAATGAAAAAAGATAAAAGGATCAAGGCCAAGCTTGACTCCATTGATATGAAATTGAAAGAAAATTTACAGAAAAATATTGAAGAAGAACGTTTGCGGGAACAGAAAACGCTGGAGTTAAGTCGGCAGTATTTCATTGGATGAAATATGCCAAACAGACAATTGGCCGCAGATGAACTGAGAATTAGCCGCGGATTAACGCAGATGGACGCGGATATGTTTATGTGAAAAGAAAAAAGAAAAAGAAAAAAGATTAATTAGCCGCAAAAAGGCGCAAAAATACGCAAAGATAAAAATATAAATTAGCCGTAGATGGACGCAGCTAAACGCAAATTTCTCAGAAACTGCCATTTTTTAAAGCCCTTTTTTGTTTTATCTGTGTGTATCCGTGTTCATCTGCGGCTAATAAAAAAATAAACGGTGAAATATATGACTAAAGATGAGCTTGATGCTGTATCGGAGAAGATTATTGGAGCGGCATATAAAGTCAGCAATACCTTGGGAGCTGGTTTTTTGGAGAAGGTATATGAGAATGCGTTGGCGCATCAATTGAAGAAAGATGGGATGAAGATCGAACAGCAAAAGCCGATCAAAGTGTATTATGATAATGTAGTGGTTGGTGACTATTTTGCGGATATGATAGCACAAGGGTCCGTCATTGTTGAACTTAAAACAGCAAAACGGATTGAGGACATTCATCTTGCGCAGACATTGAACTATTTGAAGACGACAGGATTGACGCTTGGATTGATAATCAACTTTGGAAAGCCAAGGGTTGAAATTAAACGGGTGGCGAACAATTTTTAGCTGCAGATGAACACAGACAAAAAACAAATTATTAGCCGCGGATAAACGCAGATATATTTATACATAAAGAAAAGAAAAAAGAAAAAGACAAATTAGTTGCTGATTAACACAGATGAATGGAAATTATTTAAAAACATTCTTTGCAACAAAGAAGCATAATCAAAGCGATCTCAATCCAATTTAAAATCCTGCGTCGTTCTGTGGTGTGCTATTATAAGAAAATAGCTTTTATCCGCGTCCATCTGCGTTTATCTGCGGCTAATTCTAAATGAATTTACCTCGTCTTTTTCACACTGTCAAATATCTCAAGCCGGTTCAGATTTATGGCAGGTTATGGTTTAAACTGTATAAACCAAAGCCGGATATATCTCCTGCGCCGGCAACAAGATCAATTAAAGCTGATTGGGTAAACCCTTGTAAAAAAAATCCCTCTCTACTTTCCCCTTACTGTTTTCGATTTCTGAATCAAGAGCATAAGCTTGTTTCTAAAAAGGACTGGAATAATCCCCAATGGGAGAAGCTTTGGCTTTATAATCTTCACTATTTGGATGATTTGCAGGCGTGTGATGCTGAAAATAAAAAGGCGCTGCATCTTGATCTGATTGGTAAGTGGATTGAAGAAAATCCTCCGGGTACGGGTAATGGGTGGGAGCCTTATCCAACCTCTTTGCGCATTGTCAACTGGATTAAATGGGCGCTGACTGGGAATGATCTGCCTGATGAGGCCCTGCAAAGCCTGGCGGTTCAGACACGGTATCTTTTTAAAAAACCTGAGTATCATCTGCTTGGCAATCACCTGTTTGCCAATGCCAAAGCCCTTGTGTTTGCCGGGCTTTTTTTTAATGGCGTGGAAGCAGAAAAATGGCTGAATAAGGGATTGCAGATATTAGCAAAGGAGGTTCCTGAACAGGTTCTTGCAGACGGTGGGCACTTTGAGCGATCACCTATGTATCATGCTATTGTTCTGGAGGACCTGCTGGATCTTATTAATATAAGCCGGGTATATGACGGTGTTGTTTTGGCTGAGATCCAGGCGAAATGGCGCGATAAAACAAACAAGATGCTGTTTGCATTGAGTAAGCAAAGCCACCCGGATGGAGAGATCGCGTTTTTTAATGATGCTGCAACAGGTATAGCTGCCAAGCCTGATGAAATTCAGGATTACGCGCGTAGATTGGGTGTCAAGCCTGACGAAAGGAATGATACCCGTGTTGGACGTCTGCCAGAGACTGGTTATTATTCTGTTTCCCGGAATGATTGGCATCTTATTGCTGATGCAGCCCCAATAGGTCCGGATTATCTCCCCGGGCATGCTCATGCTGATACGCTTTCTTTCGAACTCTCAAAAGGGAGACGGCGTGTTTTGGTAAACAGTGGAACCTCTTGTTATGGGGTCAGTCAGGAGCGGTTGCGACAGCGTAAAACTCCAGCTCATAATACCCTGTCAGTTGACGGACAGGATTCTTCTGAGGTTTGGAGTGGATTCCGAGTCGCTGGACGGGCGAAGATAGTAAACCGGGATATTGAAATCTTACATGATAAAGATGTTATCCGTGCGGCCCATGATGGATTTAAACGACTGAAATCCGTAGGGGTTCACCAGCGAACCTGGTCATTATCTGATGATGGACTGGTTATATCAGATAATGTTGGAGGATCAGGCGCTCATCTGGTTCGTGTTTTTTTTCATCTCCATCCATCCATCCATGTCAAACAAGGGGGAAAGGGGGGAGTCGATATTTATGATGATAAAGGCAATAAAATTGTTGAGATGAAAATGGACAAACGAGTGCGTATCTCTGTGAAAGATAGCACCTACCACCCTGAATTCGGCTTAAGTATTTTAAACAGGGTTATTATCGGAGAGATAGAGACACAATTGCCTTTAAATATCTCCACGCGATTGGTTTTCGTATGATTGAGGAGAATGTGATTACATGAAAAAGGTGATTCTCGTGGCAGGGGCTCGGCCCAATTTTATGAAGATTGCCCCTATATTGCGAGTGATTGAGAGCTGTGAAGATGTTAATGCTGTTTTGGTACATACCGGTCAGCATTATGATGATAATATGTCTGAGACTTTTTTTGCGGGTCTGGGGATTAGGAACCCTGATTATCATTTAGGGGTGGGTTCTGATAGTCATGCAGTTCAGACAGCCGGTATTATGATTAAGTTTGAAGAGGTCTGCCTGAAAGAAAACCCGGATATGGTGGTTGTGGTAGGAGATGTAAACTCCACTATTGCGGCCGGACTTGTTGCAAAAAAACTTCATATAAAGCTTGCGCATGTTGAAGCTGGTTTGCGTTCAAGAGATCGACAAATGCCGGAAGAGATCAACCGGCTGGCAACCGATGCCATAACGGATATCTTTTTTACTACAGAGGATAGCGGTACCCGGAATCTTATCAATGAAGGTCATTCAAATGGTTGTGTCCACTTTGTCGGTCATGTAATGATTGATAATCTCTTTTATCAACTTCGCAAAATTGATGATACGTATGCCGTAACTTCTCCGGTTAGGTCGCTAAAAGAATGTTTGCCGGAAAAATATTTGTGTATGACCCTTCATCGGCCATCGAATGTTGATGACAGGGCAATCCTGACATCTATCATGAAAACAGTAAGTAGAATTGCAGGAGAAGTGCCTGTAATATTTCCCTGCCACCCAAGAACCAGTAGTCGGATTGACGAGTTTGGACTAAGAGATCTTTTTATTGAGGAAGTTTCTGATTCTCATAAGATATCTTCAGGAGTTATTATGCTGGATCCCCTTAGCTATAATGACTTTCTTTGTTTATGGAAGGATTGTGCTGTCATGCTGACCGATAGCGGTGGATTGCAAGAGGAAACGACCGCACTTGGCGTACCATGTCTGACATTGCGACAGAATACAGAACGACCGGTTACCGTGGAGATGGGAACCAATATACTGGTAGGCTATGATATGGAAAGATTGAGCCTTGAGATAAAAAAGGTGTTGAATGGAGAGAAAAAAAACGGCCGTGTTCCGGACTTGTGGGATGGCAACGCGAGTGTGCGTATAGTTGATCATATACGCAGATATCTAAAGGAAATTTCAAATTGAAAATCCTGATCTTGACGTTTTATTGCAAGCCGGATTTATGCGCAGGTTCGTTTAGGTCATCGACGTTTATAAATGCGTTACGGCCATTGTTGAAAGAGAATGATTTGGTTGATGTAATTACGACAATGCCCAATAGATATAAAACATTCCGCAGGGAAGCGGTGTCTGTGGAGCAAGATGGAAATATAAATATTATAAGAATGCAGCTTCCTCCTCATAAGAGTGGATTTTTGGACCAGGCCCGGGCATTTTTAGCATACTTAATTAAAACAGTCAGGTACTCTAAGGGAAGGGATTATGATGTAGTTTTTGCAACATCATCCCGTCTTTTTACGGCATTTTTGGGAGCGGTAATTGCAAAAATGAAGCGTGCGCGTTTGTATCTTGATATAAGAGATATTTTCACTGATACAATGAAATCGCTTCTTTCTCCTCCAATTTCCTGGATGGTACTACCTGTTTTTCTTCTTGTGGAGAAATTTACTATCTCGACAGCCGATAAGGTGAATCTTGTTTCTGAGGGGTTTCGTGAATATTTTCGGAATATTGTTCCTGAAAAAGATTTCTCATTCTTCACAAATGGTATCGATGAAGAGTTTGTAGGTGTCTCTTTTGAGAAGGAGGGGCCTACTGATAGAAAGATTATTACATATGCGGGAAATATTGGTCAGGGACAGGGGCTTGAAAAAATAATTCCGATTATAGCCAAAATGACGGAAAAGGAATATGAATTTTGGATTGTTGGTGATGGTGGTATGCGCTCTGAACTGAAGGATGCCCTTAAGAAACAGGATGTGTCCAACGTTGTTCTGCACGATCCTGTAGGGCGTGAAGAATTGATACGATTTTATCGGCAGAGTGATTATCTGTTTTTGCATCTTAACGATCGTGTTGCCTTTGAAAAAGTACTGCCATCGAAGATTTTTGAGTATGCTGCTACCGGTAAACCGATAATCGCTGGGGTTACTGGGTTTGCAAGAACCTTTGTCAGTGCGAATGTTGAAAACGCGGTAGTATTTGACCCTTGTGATCATGAAGATTTTTTACGCAAACTCAAGTTGTTGAGAAATGAAGGGAAAAAGAGAGACGAGTTTGTCAAACAATACACTAGTACCGTTATAATGCGGCAAATGGCACAAGATTTTATGGGCATTATGGATTAGGTTTAAATGATCCGCAGATTACGCAGATTACGCAGAAAGAATGAGAAAGTATGTTACCCATTTCCGCCCAAGGCAGTTTTGGGTAAAACACTGTTTACTTTTTACCCCTTTCGGCTTAAGGCTGTTTTGGGTAAAAAATCAAAACCATGAACGTACTTGACCTGATCAGAAAAGGGAAGATTAAGCGGTATTTTCGGGCAACTCGAAAATTAAATGCCCCTAATGTGGTTTCGTCCGTGTGTTTCTGTGTGGGATCGTTTAATGGTTTTGGATGTGTTAAACAGGCGGGGCAGAAACGACGGGAAGAAATAATAAATCAATGAAGATGCAATGGATTAAAGAACAGATAGAAAAGGGAAATTATCAGCTCAAACTCCATGCAGTGGAGAGAGCTTCTACTCGAGGAATTGATCCGCTTGAGGTCAAAGAGGCGCTTTTGTTAAATACGCTTCGCTTCTCACTGCATGCCCCAGTTAAATATGAAAACCAAAAGCATTTAACGGGGTAAAAATTGAACAGGGCAAACAAAGACGCAACAGCTTTATTTTATAAATATTCGTGGGCATTTGTGTCATTCGTGGCTCGAAAGTGGGCTATATATGCATTTTTCTCTTGTCATAACATCGTCCGGACGCTATATTTTCAACATGAATGAAAGGAGGTGCCCATGACCAGCTCAATACAATCGAAATCCGCACGGATTGATGTACGTGCGAATACTGCGGTCAAGCAATTGTTGCAAGAGGCCGCTCGTGCCTGCCATAAAAATGTAAGCGAATTTTTGTTGGAAGCAGGCATCACAGCGGCCAACCAGGCCTTGGCGAATCGATGTCATTTTGGACTGGACAATGCCCAATGGGAGATGTTCCAGCAAGCTTTAGATCGCCCGGTGCAATCCAAACCCCGCCTTAAGAAGCTGTTGACCCAGCCGGGGGTTCTGGATTGACCACTTTGGGACATGAACCTGTGCACAAGCTCAGTGCAGCAGATTCGGTCGAATTTTTCGACTGTACCCAGCCAGCCTTGAATCAGTTCTTGCAACGCTATGCGCTGGTAAACCAGAAAGCCGGCAGCGCCCAAACATATGTCTGTTGCAAAGATGGTGAAGTCGTGGGCTTCTACAGCCTGACAGTGGGGAGTGTTGAACACGAGAAAGCGCCGCGTAGAGTGGTGAAGGGCTTGGCGCGTCACCCTGTACCGGTGATGATCCTGGCGCGCCTGGCGGTTGATAAAGTGCATCAAGGAAAGGGACTGGGGCGTGCCCTGCTCAAGGATGCGCTGCTTCGAACTTTGCAGGTATCTGATATCGTAGGCATTCGTGCATTAATCGTGCACGCAAAAAATGATGCGGCCCGCCAGTGGTATACTGACTGGGAATTCGAATCCAGCCCCACCGACCCATTCCACCTGTTCCTGATGCTCAAAGATTTGAAGGCGATTGTAGGAAAAAGTTAATTGCTGCTTCACGGTAAAACCCTATAATCCTCGCGTCGTTGCGCCTTCGTGCCTTGCGTTAAAGTTACACTTGGGGACGCCCTTTAGTTTTCCAGAGTTACACTTGGGGACGCCCTTTAGTTTTCCAGTTTCGCAATTATAAAACAAAGGGGTCATTATATTTAAACTTGACAATTCATGTGTTAGGCGGGATTTATGCGAGTAGGGAGGATTCAACCATGAACAGGCAATTGATGGATTACAAAGAAAAAGTAATAAAAGAGTTAGGGAATCTCTCGGAGGAAAAGATTGATGAGGTTATTGATTTTATTGGTTACTTAAAGTCCAGGGAGGATAGGAGAAGAAAAGTTAAGAAAATAGATATTTTTGATACTAGAGATAACGCTCTTTTGTCATTTATAGGTATCGGAGAAAGTAGCCCTCCTCATGACCTTGCTGAAAACCATGACAAATATGTTTATGGTGATTTATGAAAAGGCCTATTTTCTTTGATAGTTGGGGCTGGATAGCGGTAGTAGATCGTAAAGATCCTTATCATGAAACAGCAAAACCTTTTTATCAGGAAAAACCAACAGGGTCACATCTTAAATATTAACTTTTGGCTTATCGTGAGACGAGAAGGGGTTAGGCACTGATTTTACGAGTCAAGAGTCGGAGAGTCAAGAGTCTGAGAGTCGAGAACTGGAAGGTTGAAATGGAAAGTGGGAATAAGAAGATTCAGAAATTTGAGGATATTGTTGCTTGGCAGTATGGTGGAGCCAACATCCGAAAATCGAAATGATCCAAAATGCATGTACGAGCTTAGGTATTAAGTGTGCATGCACAGTTCTTGCACAGTAGATTAGAATCGGATCGCTTGGAATCGACAAGGAAGATTTCCGCAATGCTTCATAATTTCATAAAGGTTAGAAGGGAACGGTTTTAGCATGCCCTCCTTTCTCCGTCCTCCGGTCTCCCTTTTGTTAAACGTATTTTTGATCTGGCCTTGGCCGGTTTTTTATTATGTATATTAAACGTACCGATTATTGCTGTCGCATTGCTGGTGAAGCTGACTTCAAAGGGCCCGGTGTTGTACTGGTCGAACAGGGTAGGGAAGAACAACGTGATTTTTAAGATGCCCAAGTTTCGGACGATGCGTGTTGATACTCCGGCTGTTGCGACTCATCTCATGAAAAATCCTGATGCTTTTCTTACGCCGGTTGGGTCTTTTCTGATCCGCAGATTACGCAGATTGACGCAGATTATGAAAAGGAAGAAAAGAGCGTTGATCCGCAGGTTACACGGATTAATTGCCGCAGTTGTACAGTATTTTAAAAGGTGACATAAGTTTTGTGGGGCCGCGTCCGGCTTTGTTTAATCAGGATGATCTGATCGAGCTTAGAACCGGCAAGGGAATTCATAGACTCATTCCGGGGATTACCCCGGTGAAATGGCTTTCAGATTGCACTGGGCAGGCCGGCTGGGCGCAGGTGAACGGCAGGGATGAATTGCCGATTCCGGTGAAGGTGGAGTTTGATGAGTATTACCTGAGAAACAATCCACAGATTACACAGATTACCGCAGATTAAGTGATGACTTTTGTGAAGGTTGTGAGGAGGGAGGGGGTTGTGCATTGATGAATCCCTTCGGGATGGATGGTTGGATGATTAGGATGAATCCCTTTGGGATTGGATGATAAATGTGGGATGAAGAAAAATGCTGGGATTTATTTATCAGCTTGTACAAGTTTTAGGTCTATTCTGCTGTTTACAGCCACAGCATATCTGATTAGACTTTTGAGGCTAGGTAAAGGTTTACCCGATTCTATCCTGGCAACAACAGATTGGGTTGTTCCCATACGTTTTGCAATCTGTTTTTGGGTCAGGTTTGCGTTTGTTCTGGCCTGAATAAGCGCCTTTGCAATAATAAACTCATCTTCAAGTTCCGTATAGGCTTTTTTGTATTTAGGATCACTTAGCAATTTTTTATGCTTATCTTGTAATCTTTTACTCATGATCAAATTCCTTCATTCTTTGCAGGGCAAGTTCTATTTCCCGCTTTGGGGTTTTGCGTGTCTTTTTGACAAAAGTTCTGAGAATAACGATGCGTTTTCTTGTTACAGTGGTATAGAGCGATCGAGCAAGTTTTTCTTTAGCTCTGGCACGTATTTCCCAAATCTTGTCGTGTACATGCCGAACATAAGGCTCTTTAACAGACAAAAGCCCAACTTGTTCAATCAATTGTGAAATTCGGACAATTTTCGCTTTGATTTCTGTTGGAAGTTGGTCGAACTCAGCCTCGGCAGTGTCATTAAGAAATTCTACGCTCCATTCTGTATCCATAAAATTTTATAGCAATTTTGCGATTTATAGTCAAGACTTGTTTGCTCAGTGCTGGGGTAAGAACAAATCCTGGAATGCTGGAATGCTGGGATAATTCTTTGCGAGAAGGATGACACCTGGGGGACGTCCATTGGTTTATTGGTTTCTTTAGTATGGAGTTGGGGTGAGGTGGCGAAGGACAGAGGTCGGAGATCGGAGAGCAGAATAAACGTGATGGATGGATGATGCGGGAATGGATGGATGACGAGTAGAGACCGGAAACAGGAGATTTGTTGACCTAAAGTTGAGAGCGTGATAATATAAAAAATATTGAGCAACCTGAAATGGATGTATAAGCCTCTTAAGAGGCTGGATGGCTTGGAAGAAAGACTCGATTTTTATCAGGTTAAGGAAGATTCGCTATGGTATTCTATGAGGGGAATTAAAGATGGCTGATCTCAGATTGGTATCTACACGCAAATGCCAGCTAAAACCACTAGTGGAAGGAGCTCTATCTAATGAATTACGTCTACTGGAAGCAGGCATTCGCCGGACAGAACAAAGACTCTTGGAGTTTGAGGAAAAATACCACCTTGGAACTCAAGAGTTTATCTCCCGTTACGAAAACGATAAAATGGAAGAGACCACAAATTTTGATGAATGGATTGGTGAGTTTAGGCTGTTGACACGGCTGCGGGAAAAGGCAGACACACTAAGGGGCATCCGGTTTGCGAATTGAAGCCTATTTCCGGCAAATTGAGAGAATTATTGAAGCATGTTCTGTTATCCAACTGTCAAATCTCACGTATGAGAAACGTGGCACACACGAAGGCTTTATCAGAGGGGAGCTCTACTCCGTGGATGGTTCTACTTTCCATTTGCGCGAATTTGTTGATGTTGAAATAACAGCAGACCGATTAATGTACGCATACCAATTCATTGATTCCTCAAAAAATCTGGTATTTCGTTACGATAACACCGGCCACCATAAGAAGCTATGTCTTTCCACTTATCCCCACCACAAACATGACGGTAGTGAAGATAACGTCATCCCCTCAGCAGCCCCGGATTTGGCCACTGTTCTTCAAGAAATAGAATCACTGGTACAATTACCCTAATCTCGAAGAAACCAGAGGGGTTGTCTGCAATCTTTTCAGGGATGGCTTCCGGGACATCTTCAGTTTATAAGTTTATATCGTGGTGAATTCAATTCCCAAGTGCACTATGTGAAATAAAGGCAGGACATGATGAGCTTTTTTACTTGGGGGAGGTTGTCAACCCCCAGTACCATCTTCTGGAGCTACAAGGCAGGGTAAACAAATGGACGCAGACAAGCGCACTTGCAGAGTTTTTTTGGTTTAGCCACAGACAAGGCGGGGCGGTGTGCCTTATTGAGATTCCCTGTTAAGAATATCGTGAGTTCCGATTGCCCGAAAAATCAATCCGTTTTCAAGAAATTCAAAAGTGAACCGATATTTCATGGTAACAGATCCCTCCCACCGGGTCTTTGTTCCCTGGATTCGCTTCACCCGAAGGGAAGGATGGGACATGTCTTGCAGAAGAAGTTGCAGCTTTTGATCAAAGGTTTTTTGAATTTCTCTGGGCAAATTAGTGTATTCTTTTTTAAATCGCCTGCTGAACTGATAGGCTGTTACTTTTTCAACCATTTTAATCCTTCTTCCGCAGTCTTGAATTTTGGCGACACATGCCCTTCTTTGATCTCGTCATCAACGCGGGCCTCCATTTTTTGCCATTCTTTTGTCCAGTACCATCCCTGCGAAGGATCAATGAGCTTTCTGGGTTTTAATACAATTTGCCTTTCTTCCACATCCACTTCAACATAATCGCCTTTTTCAATCCCGAGAGTGATCATAATCTTCTTGGGTATACGAATCTGTCCCTGAGGGCTTATCTTCATTATTGTTGACGTTGACATAGCTTCTCCTTTAAACAATTAAACTTTTAAACTATTTTAGATGTTATTTTCTTTCCAGTCAAGCGAAATCCGGAACCGGTACATGGCCGCAGGGAAATTAACGGAAACCATGGGGTTATGGCAGATCAAAGGACGTACAAAATTATAGGTGCTGCCATGGAAGTTCAATCCGCAGATTACGCAGACCCGCCTGCCACTGCGAGTCCCGCCCGGCACCGCAAGGCTTCAGCCGAGGCGGACGGGCACAAGCGGGCAGGTTGCCCCAGTACCATCTGCTGGAGCTACCCCGGTGAAATACGCTTCGCTTCTCATTGGCATGAATTTCACAAGGCAGGCGGGGCAGGCACGGATTTAGGAACTCTGGCCACGAATGTCATGAATGGGACACGAATTAATTGACACCAATATCATAGGCAAGGTATTATAAGAGAAATTTTTCAGGAGGACTTGTGATGATTCTAATGGATCGAATTGAGCTTAATCCAAGAGTTTGCAATGGAAGGCCTGTGATCAAAGGGACACGGATTCCTGTCTCTGTTATTTTGGAACAGATAGCAGAAGGTGAATCCTGGGATACTTTGCTTGCCGGCTATCCGGAATTGAAGAAGGAAGATATACAGGCAGCCCTGCTTTACGCCAGGGCATCTCTTGATCACACAGAGGTTAAAGCAGCCTATGCCTGAGTGCCTTAAGCTTTATCTGGATCAATTAAATAGGAAAGGGGGTTTAAATGGGAACAACACTGCCAAGAGAGAATTTGCCGGAGGAGATATACAAAAAGTTTAAAGCGCTTAATAAAGAGCAGGTTTCACAGGTGCTGGATTTTATCGAATTTCTAAAATTGAAGGGGAAAAAAGGTCTAAGAAGAAATCCATTGATAGAATTCATTACAGCGGACGCCGACCCCGAGATGACTCTGGATGCTGTTCGTCAACAACTTAGCGGAATAAAAGGGAATCTGGCAGATACTATTATCAAAGGCAGAGAGGAAAGAGTTTGAATAAATATTTTTTCGATACCAGTGCTATTGTCAAACGATATCATCAGGAAGATGGCAGCTATTTTATAGATAGATTGTTTGCAGAAGCAGACGCTGAATTCGTAATTTCAGATATCAGCATCATAGAATTTTATTCTGCACTATCTTTGAAAGTAAGGGTCGGTGAAATTGACGAAGAGAATTTTATGTCTTTGAGGAAGTTGTTCTCTCAGGACATTAAGAGAGGCCTTTATGAAGTCGCTGAATTTGCAAATGCCGAGAAATTGGAATCGACCAAGCTTTTGTTAAAGTATGCTAAAAAACATAGCCTGAAAACACTGGATGCTATACAGCTCTCAGTAGTAAAATTAGTAAATGAGCCTGAGGTTAAGGCTGTTGTTTGCGCTGATGAGAAATTCTGTAAAATTATAGCCCTTGAAGGCTTTTCCGTAATCAATCCAACAATGCCTGCCCCGCAATTATAATGCATGGCAGGCGGGGCATGCGCAGATTAATTAGCCACAGACTCTCACGGACAAACTTTAAAATAGAGAAAATTTCTAACCATAAGAAATGTGGAATTTGATGTGAGGAATGTTCTTGTTACCGGCGCAAACGGCTTTGTCGGCCAGGTTTTATGCAAGAGGCTGATGGCTGACGGATACCAGGTGCGGGGAGCGAAGAGCAGAGATCAGAAGTCAGAGATCAGAGAGCAGAGATCAGAAGTCAGTGGGCAGAGAGCAGAGAGCGGGTAGCGAAGAGCGGTTTTGCCGCCAAAAGTAATCCTCCAACCAACAATAATCAAACCGTCTTACCCATTTCCGCTTAAGGCACTTTTGATCCGCAGATTTCGCGGATTAACGCAGATTAAAAAGCAAAAAATGATCTTAAAACCCGCCTGCCATTGCAAGGCACGAGCGGGCAGGTATTGTGGATGACAGTTGTAAAGGTTGTGAAGAGGGAAGGGGGCATTCACTAAGAGAAAGTTTTGAATTTTGAATGGAAATAGAATCCGCACCCCAGAGAAATGGGCTTCGCATTCCACAGGGCAGTGATTACGCAGAAAGAATGAGAAAGTATGTTACCCATTTCAGCCCAAGGCTGTTTTGGGTAAATTACTTTACTTTGCACCAATGAAATATCCAAGCATACTTTTATCTTACCCAGCTCACCGCTATTTTTACCTAATTCCGGCTATTTTTTACCCATTTCCGCTCAAGGCGCTTTTGGGTAAAACATCAAAACCATGAACGTACTTGACCTGATCAGGCGTTAACAAAAGAGTATAAATCAGAGAATGAATATTTTAATAAACGGATTAGGAAAGAGTGACAGCAGGTGGATTGAGATTATGAGAATTCCTTG
>JAUWQO010000137.1 GCA_030610995.1 Desulfobacterales bacterium | reverse complement strand
TTGCGAGTCATTTTAAGTTATGTTGTGGGCTTTCCATAACTCTTTGTTATTATAGCAAATATCGATGCATAAGCTTTTGGTGAGTATTTATTTGTTTTTTCAATGGGTTAGAGAGAACTCACAACATAAGGGACGCCCTTTAGTTTTGCAGTTTACAAATTATCATTAATATGCTAAGCGGTTATCATGCCAAGAAAATTGAGGATAGATGAGCCTGGGGCGTTTCATAATATCATAGCATGTGGGATTGAGCGTTCTGATATCTTTAAGGATAATACTGACCGGAATAATTTTTTAGTACAAGAAAAAGGCTACAAACTAATCGACCATCAGGCCTAAAACTGCAAAACTAAAGGGTGTCCCCAAGAACGCCTTTCAGAACGGTTTTTCTATCAGAAGATTAAAGACATCTACGCAACCAGTGTCGACTATGACCCGAAAGATGAAAAGACCATAGAGTTCTTTAAGATTGTTCAAAATAAACTGCTGTGGGCAATTGGAAAACAGACTGCCGCCGAACTTGTGTATCGCCGTGTTGATGCCTCTCTTCCACTGCTCGGCATGCAGTCGTTCGACAAGAAAAGTGATATGGCGGTCAGAAAAAGCGATGTCAGTGTGGCCAAAAATTATCTGAACGAAAATGAAATGAAACTCTTGGGGTTAACGGTATGAAATTGGATCTACGGTTGACCCTTGCTCAAAATTATTAAGGGTCAAAGGCAGATTTAATTTTTTTAGTCACCCCGTGCTTTTGTGTTACTCTGCCTCAGCAGAGCCACTGCCTTCCGAAGCACCGTCACCGGATACCCCGTTGTGATAACACTATGCCCTTTGCCTCCATCTGGCTGGGCTTGGGACTTGCCTTGACTTCCATAATTGGAAATTGTAGGCTCACCCTTAAGACTCAAAATGTTATTAAAGGAGAATATTATGGCTTTTGACCCGGAAAAGGATAAGGTCCTTAAAAAGTGGAAATGTGAAGACACAGGACTTGTTGTTTCTATCAACCAGTATGCTGATGGTCAGCCGAAACTTCAGATAGGACCGAGAATACTGAAAAAACAGGATGGTTCGGATAGGGCGCCTATCAAGGCCGGGCGTCTTACTATTGAAGATTTGCTGTGGTTTTATGAAATTATTGATGAAGTAAAGGATGAACTCACGCGGCTCGTACAGCCGGAGTAACTGTACCCGAATGATTTGATGCAATTATGACTGCAAAGATAACCGATGACAAAAGATGACGCAATTGTTAGGCCTGTAAGAGGAAAAAATTCTCCGCAACTTGGTGATTATGCCGTGATGGCAGCCAGTGAATCTGATTTGCGTATGTTTTGCGGCAAAATGAATTTACAGAAAGATCGTTTCATAAAGCTGTTTATGAGCAGGTTATATGTCGATGACGGGCAAACTGAAAACTTTGCGCTTGTGGGCCCGTTTATCGGCGCTCCATATGCGGCAATGATTCTTGAAACATTAATTGTCTGGGGCGCGCGAAAAATTTTGTTTTTTGGTTGGTGCGGAGCGGTTTCCCCTGATGTCAAGATCGGAGATATTATTATTCCAACAGGAGCTATTATTGATGAAGGAACATCAAGACACTATAAGAAGGGCGAGAACTTTTGTGTCAGGCCCCAGGGCCATATAACCGAAAAAATAAAGGAAGCTTTAAATCAAAGGGGTATCTGTTTTCAAACAGGCCTTATCTGGTCTACCGACGCTGTTTACAGGGAGACCTGCGAAAGGGTTAAGTATCATCAAAAAAAGGATGCATTGGCGGTTGATATGGAGCTATCCGCTGTTTTCACCGTGGGAAGCTTTCGGGAAGTTGAGGTCGGAGGGGTTCTTATTGTTTCCGATGAAATATCAACATGTAAACAGGTAGCCGGGTTTAGCAGGCAATGCTTTAAAAAAAGCCGTGCAGATGTATGCGAAGCAATAAGCAGCATGTGCCTTAAGAAAAAAATATAAGTCGTAGCCGTTTACGGCTTGAAACTTGAAATTGGAAAGTAGAAATTTGGGAGAGATTAAAATAGAAATTGGAAATTGGGAAGAACAGTACAAAAGCATGAAGGCCGAATTTCTAATTTCAATGTTCACTTGAAGAAACCAAATCATGGTTGCGAAAACTCATCAGAAGAAAAGTGTTATCTGAGTCAAACGAGACAGAATACAAAGCAATAGTTGAAAAACTTGGCCCAAAATTGAATGCGTTCATCAACAGCACAAAAGCATGAAGGCCAAGTTTCAAATTTCCAATTTCTAATTTCAACGTTCCGTGAACGGTTACGAATAAAAGAAAAAATATCAGTGATGATCAGCGTAAATCTGTGGCTGAATAATTACCAGTAAAACACATAATGAAAGAGATTGATGCAGACATAGTTAATAAGGTTAACGCGTTAAGAAAAGCGCTTCACAGGCATAATTACCTGTATTATGTTTTGGACAATCCTGAAGTATCCGATGCGGAATATGACCGGATGATGCGGGAATTGACAGCGCTTGAAGAGGCATGGCCGGAACTTTACGATCCGGATTCTCCTACCTCACGGATTGGCGCGCCACCATTGAGCGAGTTCGAAACTATTGCGCATTCCATTCCCATGTTAAGCCTGGGAAACGCATTCACTGATTCAGAGACAATTGATTTTGATCGTCGCGTCAGGAAAATTTTAAGGACTGACGATGAAATACTTTATACCGTAGAGCCGAAGCTGGACGGTCTTGCCGTGGAACTTGTATATGAAAAGGGTAAACTAATTGTTGCATCTACCCGTGGCGACGGTATCAACGGTGAGGTGATAACGGCAAATGTCAGAACCATACGATCTGTGCCTCTTTTACTCCAGGATACAGGAAAGCGGAATATACCACTGCGCCTTGAGGTAAGAGGAGAGGTTTTTATCAGCCATGAAGGATTCAGAAGCCTGAATGAAGAACAGCTCAGCCAAAAGTTGTCTCCATTTGCAAATCCGAGAAATGCCGCTGCCGGATCTTTAAGACAGTTAGATTCAAGTATAACCGCAAAGCGTCCGCTGGAAATTTTTTTCTATGGTGTAGGTGAGACAGATCTGAGATTGAAATCACACTGGGAAACGCTTCAGACATTGCAAGAGCTGGGATTGAGAATTAATCCCCTTATCAGGCAGGAGATTACCATAGAAAAGGCGGTTGACTATTACAAAGCGCTTGAGGATAAGAGACATCTTTTGCCCTATGATATCGACGGCATGGTGATAAAGGTTGACGCCCTTTCTTTACAAACAAAGCTGGGCAGCACATCCCGAAGCCCCAGGTGGGCGATAGCGTATAAGTTTAAAGCAATGCAGGAGACTACCCGTGTGCTGAATATTGATGTGCAGGTCGGCAGGACAGGTGTGCTGACGCCGGTTGCGCATCTTCAGCCGGTTAATGTGGGCGGAGCCATGGTCAGGCGTGCGACACTTCATAATGAGGATGAGATTGAGCGAAAGGATATCAGGATAGGGGATACAGTTCTCGTCCAGCGGGCAGGGGATGTGATCCCGGAAGTTGTTAAGGTGATTGAATCAAAGCGCACCGGTGTAGAGAGAATTTTTCATATGCCGCTAAATTGCCCTGTTTGTGGTTCAATAGTCATTCGTGCCAAAGGTGAAACCGCTACGAGGTGTATAAATGCAACATGCCTTGCGCAGCTTAAAGAGCGCATCAAGCATTTTTCGTCAAAAGGGGCTTTTGATATAGACGGGTTGGGAGACAAACTTGTTGAGCAGTTGGTGGACAAGGGTCTGCTTGCCTCGTATGCCGATATTTTTCATCTCGACGCAGTTAAGATTGAAGGCATGGAACGCATGGGAGCCAGATCTGCGGAAAAGCTTGTTCTATCAATTGAAAAAAGCAAAAAGATTAAATTCAATTGTTTTCTTTATGCGCTTGGAATCCGGCATGTTGGCGAACATGTGGCTAAAATACTTGCAAGCGAATTTAAAAGCCTGGATAATCTTTTAGATGCAACGGCAACGCAGATAGGGGCGGTTGAAGGAGTTGGTTCTGTGATTGCTGAAAGTGTTGTCAATTTTTTCAAACAGAATACAAATCGCGAAGTAATAAGCCGTATTCTTGACAGTAATGTATGTATCCTCTTCCAGGCCGGCGAAAAAGAGAGAACCCTTGAAAATAAAGTGTTTGTTTTGACAGGTACGCTTAAAGATTTGACAAGGAATCAGGCAAAAGAAATGATCGAGGCCGCAGGTGGAAAAGTAAGCGGTTCTGTAGGTAGAAAGACGGATTACTTGGTGGCCGGAAGTTCTCCGGGGTCCAAGTTAAACATGGCAAAGGATCTTGGTGTTGAAATTATTGATCAGGCCACCCTTCAGAAGATGTTAAGCCTGTGATGAAAAAGAAACTCCCAAAAGGGAACAAATCCACCGCTAAACCAAAGTCCGGATCGTTGCGTCCTGATCGGGAAAGTCGTTCATTTCACAGTTGGGACGTTTCACAGTTCAAGGTTCCACCGGTAGAAGGCAGGTCCCGATTTCACGATTTCGATCTTCCCAACCCTCTGCTTCATGCCATATTCGATCTGGGCTTCGAGTACTGTACACCTATACAGGCTGAAATTCTTCCCAGCACCCTGTCCGGCAAGGATGCCAGTGGCAGGGCTCAAACCGGTACTGGAAAGACTGCTGTATTTCTGATTACTGTAATCAACCGGATACTGAAAAATCCACTCCAGATAAAACGAAAACCAGGCACACCCCGAATATTGGTCCTTGCCCCTACCCGGGAGCTGGTGCTCCAGATCTCCGATGAAGCTCGCCAGCTTTCCAAGTACTGTGGTCTGAAAATAGTATCCGTGTTCGGTGGTATGGATTATGTAAAGCAAAAAAAGGAGCTGGGCGCCGGTCCGGTAGATATCATTGTGGCAACGCCCGGCAGGCTGCTCGATTTTCAGCGCAACCGCGACATTATTCTTAACAAGATCGAGGTGCTAATCATCGACGAGGCTGACAGGATGCTCGATATGGGTTTTGTCCCGGACGTCCGAAAGATCATCAACAGCACACCGCGAAAAGACAAGCGCCAGACGATGCTTTTCAGCGCAACGCTTACCGGGCAGATTACCCGTCTCGCCTCGCAATGGACCAGAAATCCCGTAACCATAGAGATCGAACCGGAACAAATCGCTGTGGAAACCGTGGAACAGATCGTTTACATCGTGACATCCAGTAAAAAATTTGCACTCCTTTTTAACATCATAGACAAACAGAACATTGAACGGGTTCTGGTTTTCTGCAACAGGCGCGACGAGGTGACACGTCTATCGGAGATGCTGACTCGCTACGGAGTAAATTGCTCCGAGCTTTCCGGTGATGTTCCACAGAAAAAGCGGATTCAACGCCTTGATAAATTCAAGGCCGGAAAGATCCGTGTACTGGTCGCAACGGATGTAGCCGGACGCGGCATTCACATCGAAGGCATGGATCATGTTATCAATTTCACGCTGCCGCATGATCCTGAAGATTACGTGCACCGGATCGGGCGAACTGGCCGGGCCGGCGCTACCGGCACTTCGGTCAGCTTTGCTGATGAGGATGATTCCTTCTACATTCCCGCCATCGAGAAGTTCATCAACCGCAAGCTGAGTTGCATCGAGCCGAATGAAGAATGGCTCACCATGCCTAAACCGGTTTTTTCAAAGAAAAAGAGCGGGACTCGCCGCAGAAAGAAAGTCTTCCCAAAAAGACGCTCTCGCAGCTCAAGTTAGCCATTGAATAAAAATCATAAAATATCAAAATGAGCTTGCTTTTTAAATTATTTTTTACTAAAGGATACATCCCTTTTAACATTCCCATAAGTTCTATCAAACAGTTTGTTTCAGGTTGATCCCTCTGAATCTTCAACCTACTTGGGAAAAATGGTAACTAACTATCGATAGGAGACCTTTGCAAAAGCCTCCTTTTGGTTAATTTTGGTCATTGCGAGGTACGAAGTGCCGCGGCAGTCTTGCGGATTATCAACATGTTGTGAGATTGCTTCGCTTCGCTCGCAATGACAATGCTGGTGTTATGCAAAGCTCTCGATAGATGAGTTGCGCAATCTATACCTATGATTTTCGAGCCACAGGATTCGTTCCTGTGGTTTTTAATATTTAACGAAAGGAAACAAAACAACAATGATTTGCACCACCAATGTTACCCTCGCCTACGGCAAGAGGGTTCTGTTCAAAGACGTTAATATAAAGTTTGCACCAGGCAACTGTTACGGACTCATCGGCGCCAACGGAGCAGGAAAATCCACATTTCTGAAAATTCTTGCCGGGGATATCGAACCGGACTCGGGAACCGTCTCTGTAGAATCCAGGGAGAGAATCGCGGTTTTAAAACAGGAGCACTTTGCCTTTGACGAAGAGACGGTTTTAAACACTGTAATAATGGGCCATGAGAAGCTGTACGGAATTATGACAGATAGGGAAGCTCTTTATGATAAACCGGATTTTTCCGAAGAGGACGGAATCAGAGCAGGTGAGCTTGAGGTTGAATTCGCAGAGATGAGCGGTTATGAGGCAGAGTCTGAAGCGGCAGTTCTCTTAAGCAATCTGGGAATTACCGAAGAGATGCATCAGAAAAAGATGAAGGAACTCGAGGGCGGGGAAAAGGTTCGAGTGCTCCTTGCCCAGGCCTTGTTCGGAAACCCTGATGTCCTGCTTCTGGACGAGCCAACCAACAACCTGGACATCAAGTCCATTGCCTGGCTTGAGGAGTTTCTCTACAGGTTCCAGAACACGGTAATCGTGGTATCACATGATCGTCATTTCATGAACCAGGTCTGCACCCACATTGCAGACATTGATTTTGGTAAGATCTCGGTGTACATGGGGAACTACGATTTCTGGTACCAGGCCAGCCAACTGAATCTGAAACAGAAACAGGAAGGAAACAAGAAAATCACTGCCCGGGCCGATGAACTGAAGGCTTTTATCCAGCGGTTCAGCTCCAACGCCTCCAAGTCGAAGCAGGCCACCTCCCGAAAGAAACTTTTAGAAAAACTCACCATTGAGGACATGCCGGTGTCGTCAAGAAAATACCCGTTTATTTGCTTCAAGCCGGAACGATCCTGTGGTAACGTGATCCTTGAAGTGGACAGACTCACCAAGACCATCGATGGTGAAAAGGTGCTGGACAACGTCAGTTTTATTGTGAACGGTGGGGATAAGATCGCCTTGATGGGCGGGAACAGCCTGGCCAAGACCACCCTTTTCCAAATTCTGGCTGGGGAGATGGAACAAGACAGCGGAACTTTCCATTGGGGAGCCACCATTACCCAATCCTATTTTCCCAAAGAATACAGCGCCTATTTCAACGGTGACCGGAACCTTATCGATTGGTTCCTGCAGTTCGCTCCCCCAACAGAGGGCGAGAACTTTGCCAGGACCTTCCTGGGACGCATGCTCTTTTCCGGCGAAGAGGCCCTTAAAAAGATCAGCGTACTCTCCGGTGGGGAAAAAGTTCGCTGTATGCTCTCAAGGATGATGCTTTCCGAATCCAATGTCCTGATGCTGGATGAACCCACCAACCACCTCGACCTGGAATCGATCACGTCATTAAATAA
>JAUWQO010000163.1 GCA_030610995.1 Desulfobacterales bacterium | reverse complement strand
ACGCCTGTATCTTGCACGAAAAATTTCAGTATTACCTGGTCTAACGATTCTTTTAAAATTTTCACCCCCACAAGGACTACTCCCCCCCTGTCCGTGAATTTAATAGCGTTGTCCACCAGATTTTTTAGAATTTGCTGAATGCGAAGGGAATCGCCGATCAGGGCCTCCGGGGTTTCAGGGTCGATATCCACAACGATTTCGATCCTCTTTTCCGCGGCTTTGTGGAGGAAGATATCCATTACACCATACAGCACATCGTCTAACCAAAAGGGGCGTTTTTCCAGATCGAGTTTGGCGGCCTCGATCTTTGAAAAGTCGAGGATATCGTCAATTATTCCAAGGAGTGAATAGGCCGAGGAATGAATTATTTTCATGTAATGTTTCACTTTAGGAGAGAGTTCCTCGGAGAGCGCAAGGTCTGCCGCGGCAATGACACCATTCATGGGGGTCCGGATTTCGTGGCTCATGTTGGCCAAAAACTCGCTCTTGGCCTGGGTCGCGCTCTCGGCAGCCTCTTTGGCCTCTTTTAACTCTTTTTCAACCCGCTTGCTTTCACTTATATCTCTGGCTGCTGCAAAGACCCCTCTGACCTGTCCTTTCTCATAACTATATACTATGGCATTATAAGAAACCTCCGTCTCATCGCCTGTCTTCGATTTCATCACAAGCTCGTAGTCTATAACTTTCCCTTCCTCAAAAGCTTTTTTTACACTCAGGTCCGCTCGTTCCGGATCCGTAAAGTATTCACGGAATTGGCTGCCGGTCAATTCTTCACGGGCGCATCCGGTAAGTTTGATCATCTGTTCACTCACATCGGTAATAATGCCGCTTTCGTCGAAGGTGACCAATGCATCGGGGCTGCTCTCGATAAGTCCACGGGTGTAGGCCCTTGCATCCTCTAACTTGACATAAGATACTTTAAGTTTTTTGTTTAGTTTTTGGATCACAAAGGTAAAAACAGACATTATTAGAAATGATAATATGATAAGTAAAATCACATGCCAGTACTGTCTAATAAGATCGGAGAGGGTTATTTCGCCTAGATGCTCGTAAGGGCCGACCTTTAGATACCTTAAACACTCATGTATTGGTTGATAGTTCAGTGGTATGGTCCATCCGCCGCATTCTGCTGCTATGGCCGCAGGTGAGTCCGCAGGCATTTGGATCAGGGCTATTGCGACTTTTTCCGCCAGTTCATCCGGCGTGTGTTTGACTTTTGCCATCGGCCATTCCGGATATCCTTGGGTTGAGTGAGGAAATGGCGCGCAATCCGGGCAGAAATCGGCTTCTCGAACGGGTTCATGAGGCAGCACATAAAAGTTTTGAACATCGATCTTTCCTTCGGTATGCATTCTCATGAATACATCGGCTCTCACTGTTCCGGCATCAACCTTGCCGTCTCTGACCGCATAAACGACGGCATCTTGTATGCCGCCAAATTTAAGATCTTTGAAATCTCTGTGCGGCTCAATACCTCTTTCCTTCAATTCCCGCCAGGCCATCCTCCAGCCCCCAAAAGAGCCTTCTGATGTAGCCATGAAGGTTTTGCCTTTGAGATCTTTGAGCTCCCGTATGTCGCTCCGATCCGCCTTCCAGAAAATCACCCCACAATATTTTGTACAAAAGGTATCGAGACATTGGTTTTTAAATGTGGCGATACGGTTTGCCCCATACCAGTGTTCAAGCTCCACATAGAAGGAGGAGTTGGCCAGAATAAAATCGACTTCTCCTTTTTCAACAGAAGAGTAAATTTGGTCATCATCAAGCAGTATAATCGCAAAGGTCTTGTCCGGAATCTTGGATGTGAGATATTCGGCGGTAGGCGACCATTTTTGGATGCACAGCTCATGTGCTCTTATAGCAAGGACGCCAATTTTGACCTGATCGTCATTTGCCAGAGCAATACATGCTGCCGGCAAGGTAAAGAATAAAGTGACAGTCAGGCACGCGATACATACTGAGAGTTTTGAAAAATATTTAATTTTCACAGGTCTCACCTCGTTGATCTTATTTAGTTGTTCAGCACAGGGAAAAGACTCTATCCGGCCAGCATAGGCAAGGCTACCTCTTTTGCTTTTTGCTCGTCATAAAGCATTTCCACTAATTTTATTGCAAACTCCAAAGCAGTGCCCGGCCCCTGACTTGTAATACATTTATCATCCACAACTACCCGGGATTCAACTGCATCGGTATTATCAAGTTCCTTCGCAAAACTCGGATAACAGGTCGCTTTTCTCCGGCCTATTAATCCATGACGCTGAAAAACAACCGCAGGAGAGGCGCAGATAGCCGCATATAATCTTCCTTCGCTCTGCTGGCGTTTTAACATCAGCTCTAATTCATTCGAGTCACGCAGACGCTCCGCTCCGGGCATACCGCCAGGCAAAGCAATTAAGTCATATACGATCTCCGTGCAGTCAGAAATAAGTTTGTCTGCAACAAACTTTACTCCGTGGGCTGCGATAACCTGTAATTTGTCCACGGATGCAACAGTCACAGAAGCGCCCGCCCTTCTCAAAACATCAATGATACACGCTGCTTCAATTTCTTCTGTGCCGTCCGCTATCGGCACAAGGACTTTTTTAGACATATATCTCTCCTTATTATTTGAATAAGAGTTCAGCCACTAAGCCACAAAGGCACAAAAGGATGGATATGATTGACAAATTCCCAAATTATAGATTTCAAAAGAATTATATTATAATCTTAGTGTCTTGGTGCCTTTGTGGCTGAACTATTACTTATTTAAATATGTTCTTTATGTTTTTAAAATATCAAATTGAACCATTTCTGCAACATCTAAATAGCTTTCATCTTGATTTTACAAAAATATCTTTCTATATTGACATTGACATGTAGAAAATTTGCAAAAAGTCAAAAATCGAGTCACTCCCGCAAAAGCGGGAGTCCATAATAACTGTAATTACTGGATTCCCGCTTTGCTCGCAATGACTAAAACAGCGGTTTTTCAAAGGTCTCTAAGGAGGTAGGGCTATGCCGGATGATTTTGCCAAAAATGGCTGTATTGAACGAAGATCTGAACCCAGAAAAATGATAGATAAATATTTCAGGGTTGAATTTTCAAAAAGCGGATTAACTTATTTTTATAACTTTAAGCTACGGGATATATCTTCAAAAGGAATGTGTATTCTGGTTAAAGAGGGCTCTGATGTTCTGAAATCATTGAAGGCCGGGGACATTTTGGATATGAAATACTATACAGAGGAACACTCGAGCCAGCCTCAACAGTTTAAAACAAAGATAAAATATATCACAAAGGATCATCAGGAAAGATTCAAGGGGCATTGTCTTGTCGGTTTATCTATAATTGAGTAATCACGAACAAAATCAGCATATTGTAGCCGTTCACGGCTTGAAACTTGAAATTGGAAAGTAGAAATTGGGGAGAGATGAAAATAGAAATTGGAAATTGGAAATTGGGAAGAACAGTACAAAAGCATGAAGTTATGTAGGGTGCATTTTATGCACAGTGATGGTGCATAAAATGCACCCTACATGCTCACTATTAACAAAAGGTTAATACGGCAATAAAGAAAGTTCACCGTTCAAGGTTCAAAGGTTCAAAGGTTGTAAACCCCGAACCGTGAACCCTGAACCGTGAACCCTGAACCGTGAACCCTGAACCCTGAACCCTGAACTTTGAACCTTCTTTGAATATGAGCTTAAAAAACACAATTATACTTCTTGTCGCGGCCTTCTTTTTTGCGGCATGCGCGCCAAAACAGCTTCAGCCTCCCAGGCCTGTATATGTTGATCCTGGAGACATGCTCTTTGCACAGGCTGAAGACCTGTTTCAGATAAAATCATATGAAAAAGCCCTGATCAAGTACACTGAATATCTTTCCCTGTTTCCGAAGGGGCGCCTGGCAGATGCGGCTCTAATGAAGACAGGAGCAGCCTGGTTTGCTCTGGGGAATAATGCTGAAGCGCTCGCTTGTTATAATCGTTTAATCGCCGATTATCCGAAAAGTCCTTTTATCCCTGATGCCATGGTCGAAACTATTGTCACGCTGTACAACGAAGGCAAATACAATGAAGCAATCAAGCAGGCAAACGATGTAATAGGAAGCAATATTGCCGGAATTAATATTATCAAAACATATGTTTTCCTTGGCGATGCTCATCTTGCGATAGGCTCCCGGAAAGATGCTGTTAATTTCTATATTTTAGCGCTTAACAAAGCAAAAGATCCCTCAAAAGAACCGATAATTGCAAAAATAAATGAAGCCGTCGGCCCGCTTGGCACAGCCGATATCTTATCTTTTTTAAATCAGCTGAAAGATAAGCCGCAGGCAGGTTATCTTATGTACCGGTTGGGCCTAAGCAAAGCTGAAAAAGAAAAATATGATGATGCTGAAAAGATATTGTGGCGATTTATAGAAAGGTTCCCCGGACACAAAAACGCACTGAAAGCTCAAAGACTGATAGAGGAGATTAGAAAAAGAGGGGTATACAGTAAATACACAATAGGCTGTTTGCTCCCTCTAAGCGGTCCCTACGAAAGTTTTGGCCGCAAGGCATTAAAAGGCATTGAACTCGCTATGAATCAATTTTGCTCCCAGGGCATTCAAACTGCTGTAAAGCTGATTATAAAAGACACGGAATCGGATGCAGATAAGGCTGCCGCGGCTGTAAAGGAATTGTTCGAGGAGCATGTTGCGGCAATTATCGGCCCAATTTTTACGGCGGAATCCGCCGCCCTGGTGGCGCAGGACAAAGGCGTTCCAATCATTACCATAACCCAAAAGAATAATATTACCGATACTGGAGACTATGTTTTTAGAAATTTCTTCACTCCCATGATGCAGGTCCAGGCTCTTGTATCTTATGTAATCGAAAAGCTGGGACTTGGCAGTTTTGCAATCCTTTACCCTGATGATAATTATGGAACAACATTCATGAATCTATTCTGGGATGAAGTTACAGCTTATGGCGGAAAGGTTGTCGGCGTTGAATCATATAATATCGAGCATACAGATTTTGCCGATCCCATCAAAAAACTGATCGGCCTTTATTATGAAGTCCCTGAAGATCTAAAAATAATAGACATATTGGCCGAAGATGATGAGAATGACGTGGCCGAAGATGATGAAGCAGGCAAAGAGGAACAAGAACCTGAAGCAATTGTCGATTTTGATGCTATCTTCATTCCTGATGCGCCGGAGCGAGCGGGATTAATTATACCCCAACTGACATTTTATGATGTTAAGGATGTGTATCTTTTAGGCACTAATCTGTGGCATTGTGACAGTTTAATCAAGATGGCGCGACGTTATGTCCAGAACGCAATTATGCCCGATATTTTTTTTGCGGAAAGCTCTTCAAAACAGGTCACCGATTTTGTGGCTGTTTTTGAACAAACCTTTAAAGAAAAACCGGAATTTGTAGAAGCTGTAGCTTATGACTCGGCAATGATATTGTTCCAGATTGTAAGCAGGCCTGATATTCGATATAGAAGCTCCATTAAAAGTGCATTAATGAATCTTAATAATTTTCAGGGCGTAACAGGACTTACATCATTTAATAATAACGGAGAGATCAAAAAAAGGCTGTATCTTCTTAGCATAAAGGGGAAGAAATTTATAGAATTGAACTAAAACTTATTCAGCCACAGATTCACCCCAGTACGATCATCTGACCTACGGGGCAGGCACAGATGAACGCAGATAGGTTTAAATACAAAGAAATCACAGAACATTAAGAATTGTAATAATTTAGCGCTTTGAAAATTTAGCTGTTTTCGTTGAGATATTGCTAATCCGAAAAAGCATTATTTGAATATCGAATATCGAACAAGGAATTTCGAATGATGAATTGTGGAATCGCTACGCTCTATCTTTTATAGTAGTAAAAATGATAGAATACCTTACTTCG
>JAUWQO010000138.1 GCA_030610995.1 Desulfobacterales bacterium | reverse complement strand
GTTCAAAAGAAGGTTGACAAACAAATAAGGCTTCTTTCGAGAGACTTTAAATATCCATCACTACATACCAAAAAGATAAAAGGCAGGGAAGGAATTTGGGAGGTAAGAATAGATATCCATCATCGTCTAACTTTTGAGATTGTTGAAGATACTATATTTTTGAGAGTGGCAGGAGATCATGATGAAGTATTAAGAAATCCGTAATTATTTCGGAGTGGAATCCGGTCCGCTATCCCCACATAGGCAAGGCGGCATGAGGTGAAGCCGGGGATTACCGGCTGGGTACAGGGTTTTTGGGGTCTCACGCAAAGACGCAAAGATATAAAAACAATATAGCACAACTATGTGGAATGCGGATGAATTTCGAACCGCCGCTTAATGACAGCATATCATGCATTGGCAGTAAATTTTAAATATTTTTTGCGTCTTTGCGGCTTTGCGTGAGGGAAAAAGAAAATTATGACTGAGAATGAGATTGCGAAAATAGTTGTTGATGCGGCGTTTCAGATACATAAGGGGATGGGACCGGGGTTATTGGAAAGCGTTTACGAAATTGTTTTGGCACATGTGTTGAAGAAAAGAGGATTAAAGGTTGAAAGGCAAGTGCCCGTGGCAATTGTTTTTGAAGGCATAAAATTTGATGAGGGATTCCGTGCAGATATTATTGTTGAAGATAAGGTAATTGTAGAACTGAAATCTGTTGAGAAGGTAATGCCGGTACACAAGAAACAGTTGTTGACGTATCTCCGGCTGGCTGACAAAAGGTTGGGCTTATTAATCAATTTTGGTTCAGCATTAATTCGTGATGGTATCTCAAGGGTCGTCAATGGGTTATAGATTTAAGATTTCTGCGGCTTGGCGCCTTTGCGTGAGAAAATAATGGAGTTTTTGGGGTCTCACGCAAAGGCGCAAAGACGCAAAATATAAAGATTGGAAAAAATGGAAAGATTGCAGAAAAAAAGATTATAATAAGAGGCTATTTTGTCCTGCCCGAGTATCTTTGGCTTTAAATTGCTTTGTGGGGTTTATTTAATGGGAATAACTAATTGGAGACGTAATTTTGTTTCAAAGATATATGCAACCCATAACGATTCTCTTTCCGTTAAGAAAGCGATTAAGTACTGTTTAGCAGCGCTGAACAAAAACGAAATCGGTTTGAACGTTGGCTCTGGTTCAAGCAATTTAAATCCTTCCTTAATCAACTTGGACATCGTTTTTAATCCGGCCATTCATTGTTGCGGACGCGCGGAAGCACTACCATTTGCAAATAATTCTTTTTCCTTAATTATATCACAGGAGGCTTTGGAACATGTTCAACACCCAATCATGGCTTTGGATGAAATGTTTAGGGTTCTAAAAAATAATGGCACATTGTATCTTCAGGTTCCGTTTATAATTGGTTATCATCCAGGACCGACAGACTTTTGGAGATTTATGAAAGAGGGAATTAGAGAGATAGTTGAACAATCCGGGTTTATTTGTAAAGAAATAGCAATTTCTACGGGGGGGGGGACAGGTTTTTATCGTATAATTGTTGAATTTATAGCTGTCTTGTTTTCACAAGTTTCGGAAAAACTATATTTGCCTTGTAAAGGAATAGCCGCTTTATTATTATTTCCTTTTAAATGGTTGGATCCATTACTTTTAAAAGGCAAACAATCTGATCGAATTGCTGGAGGATATTATATTATCGCAAAAAAACATGAGAATCTACATCAGAAAACATAAGAAAATGCAAAAATCTTTATATAGAGATAGGAAAAATGATTAGATTGCTGTTTTCATCTGCTGGGCGCAGGGTGGAGCTGATTAATTGTTTTAGAAAGGCTGCGCGTGAGTTGAAAGTTGATCTTGAAGTGATTGCGATAGATATGGATCCTTCGTGGAGTCCTGCCTGCCAGGTGGCTGACTATGCCTATAAAGTGCCCCGTTGCACCTCTCCGGATTTTTTGGATGATGTGCTTGATATTTGCAAGCGGCATGAAGTCAATCTAATAATACCCACTATTGACACGGAATTGATCGGTTATGCGGAAAATCGGGATCGTTTTTTGGCAAATGGAACGGAAATTCTTGTGTCTTCTGCTGATGTTATTCGTGTAACACGTGACAAGGGAGAAACTGCACGTGTTTTAAATGACCACGGAATATCAGTGCCACGCACCTGGAATATGAAGGATGCTCATAACTTGAAATTCCCCTTGTTGATAAAGCCGAGAGATGGATCATGCAGTAACGGCATAGCCATTATGAATTCCAAGGATGAATTGGCAAGAAAAAATGTGGATCATGATTTGTACATTGCGCAGGAGATCTGTCAAGGGAGGGAGTTCACGATAAACTGCTTTTATGACCGGCTGAAAGGCTGCATGTCTTGTGTGCCCCATTTTCGAAAACTTGTGCGGTCAGGAGAGGTCTGCTTTGCGGAAACGGTGCGAATTGTGGAATTTAAAATGTTTGCTGATAAGTTTTATAAGATATTTCCGGGAATTTATGGATGTATTTGCTTTCAGGGATTTCAGGATGATTCCGGCCATGTGAGTGTTTTTGAGATCAATGCGCGATTTGGCGGCGGGTATCCGATCTGCGACAGGGCAGGTGGTACATTCGCAAGATGGATTTTTCAGGGTTTATGTGGCGAAGATCCTGATTATCATGACAATTGGCGTGAAGGCGTGCGGATGCTTCGATATGATGCGGCTGTCTTCATTGAAAAATAGCGGGTTGATTGCATGCTGTATGTGCTGGATATTGATGATACTCTTTACCTTGAGCGCGATTATGTCCGAAGCGGATTTTGCGTTGTAGGCCGCTGGCTTGCGGAAAACCGTAATGTGGAAGACTTTTTTGAGCGTGCTTGGACTTTGTTTGAGTCTGGCGCCCGAGGCAATATCTTTGACACTGTTTTAGAAGACCTGGGGATTTTTGATAAAGAACTTGTAAGCCATCTTGTCCATCTTTACCGTGTTCACCATCCCGATATCTTGCTTCAAACTGACGCTATGGAATTTCTGAGAAGACACAAGCAAGCTGACCTTGCCATAATTAGTGACGGTTATTCCAGTGCGCAATGGTCAAAGATCCGGGCGCTGAATCTTGAGCAATATGTGGACAAGATCATTGTAACTGGTGATTTGGGAAAGGAATTCTGGAAGCCCAATCCAAGGGCATATATTCTGGCACAGGGCGGGCGTTCTTCAGAAGAATGTGTCTATATTGCTGATAATTCTCTTAAGGATTTTAAGGCACCCGCCAGGCTGGGCTGGGCGCCTTCTGTTCGTATACGGCGAAAAGAATCTTTGCATTATGCGATAGATACGCCGGAATCATGTATTGAAGTTGATTTGTTGACTGATGAAAAATTGTGAAGGGTAATGGTGTAGATCATAAAGAGCCGCAGATTGCACGGTTAAATATATTATGCAACGGCGCTTTTCTGGAACAAAACATGTTATTGCCTTTTTGGATGTGCTATAAATGTATTAAAAGGGAAAAGATATAAGAGGTTAACCGTATGAGAACGATAGAAATAGAGTATCCTGAAACCATACCTGCTGTACTAAACCTCAGCCCTGAAACGTTTGAACAAGAGGCCAGGTTTGGTTTGGCGGTCAAATTATACGAAATGGGGCGGCTTACATCCGGACAGGCTGCACGGCTGGCAGGAGTGTCACGTGTGACATTTTTGTTAGACTGTCGGCGATATGGTGCAGCCAGCGTTGAATGGGACCAATCAGAGATCGATGCTGAATTTGCGGATATGGATACATGAACGGCAAGGTGATTTGCAATACAGGTCCTCTCATAGCCCTTTCAATGATTGACCGCATTGATATTCTTCGGCATCTTTTTGAATTTGTTGCTATCCCGGAAGCGGTGCATAAGGAGATTCTGGAAGGCGGACCAATAAATGCAGGATTATTAAACTACCGGAAGGCAGAATGGATAAAAGTTGTGGCGCTTTCCAAGCCGGTAGATCCTTTATTAAAGACCTCTCTTGATTCTGGAGAAGCCGCTGTGATTGGACTTGCCAGGGAATCGAATGAAAACCTTATCTTGGTTGATGAACGCAAAGCCAGAAAAATCGCACGTACTGTTTATGGGCTGCATGTTATTGGTTCGGCCAGGGTTCTGGTTGAAGCCAAAAGGCGTGGGTTGTTAGATAATGTTGGCGTTGCGCTACAAGCTATGCAGGATGGTGGCTATTGGATAGGTGATTCAATCGTTGATGCAGCCCTGAAACAAGCAGGAGAGGTGTAGCTTTCACCCAGCTTATGATGGGACTTTGAGGAATGGATAAAGATTTTCACATCCATAGTTGAAATTTTCCAAGAAAACATCAAATAAATCAAAGCAGCTTAACATTTACAATTTGAGACCTTTGAATTTTTCGAAATCATTGCTGCATTGTCATTCCTGCGGAAGCAGAAATCCAGTTATATCAAGAGGTCATAGATTCCCGCTTTCGCGGGAATGACACAAAAGGAAGAAACTCAAAGCTCTCAACTTAGGATCCAATATTAGAACGTGTTTTCCTCTTTTCCCAGCGCATGTGTGGTGATGAGATGTGTTTTATTGATGAGGCTGAACAAATATGAATTCTAAAATATTTTCTCCCTGGCCATATTTCGGGGATGATGAGATTGAGGCTGTTACAAGGGTATTGCGGTCCGGCGAAGTCAATCAATGGACAGGGTCTGAGGTAACGAGTTTTGAGAAGGAATATGCCGATTTTGTGGGTGTAAAATATGCGGTTGCCCTTGCAAACGGGAGTGTTGCTCTGGAACTTGCTCTAAAGGCTCTCGGGATTGGCGTAGGTGATGAAGTTATCGTTACCTGCTACACCTTTATTGCTTCGGCCGGTGCGGTAGTTATGCGCGGGGCCGTTCCTGTTATGGCCGATATCGATCCTGACAGCCTGAATATTTCCGCTGATACTGTATCTGCCGTTATCTCTCCCCGCACCAGGGCGATCATTGCTGTCCACCTGGCCGGCATGCCCTGTGATATGGATCCGCTCCTGGAACTAACCAGAGAATACGATCTGAAGGTTATTGAAGATTGCGCTCAAGCCCATGGGGCGACTTATAAGGGACGTCCTGTCGGTTCATTGGGGGATGTGGCGGCGTTTTCCTTTTGCCAGGACAAAATAATGACTACCGGCGGCGAAGGGGGTATGCTCATCATGAATGACAGGGCGATCTGGGAAAAGGCCTGGGCGTATAAGGATCATGGCAAGAACTATGACAGCGTCTATCACAAGAAACACCCGCCTGGATTCCGCTGGCTGCATGACAGTTTTGGAACAAACTGGCGTATGACCGAGATGCAGGCGGCTATCGGTCGGGTGCAGTTGCGGAAAATGCCGGAATGGACGGCAATACGCCGGCGCAATGCCGCAATACTTACTGAGTGTTTTGCAAAGATACCGGCTTTGCGGGTACTGGATGTGCCGGCAGAGTTCGGGCATGCTTATTATAAATATTATGTTTTTGTTCGGCCTGAAAAGCTCCGGGAAGGATGGGATCGGGATCGGATTATGAATGCTGTTACCGCGGAAGGGATTCCCTGTTTCAGCGGCAGTTGCAGTGAAATTTATCTGGAAAAAGCCTTTGTGCAGGCAGGAATCGGGCCGGGTGAGCGGCTGCCTGTTGCCAGAAAGACAGGCGAAACCAGCCTGATGTTTTGGGTTCATCCTACCCTTGGTGTTGATGAAATGTGGGATACCTGTCGGGCGGTTGATAAAATCATGCGGGGGGCGCAGAGATGATTCTTAGCCGCAGATGGACGCAGATGAAGGTAATGGGGCACGGCGGGGCAGACAGGATTTACCCCAGTACCATCTGCCGGGGCAAGGCGGGGCAGGTTGGGACAAGATAGCGCAGCAGACAATCGAGGTTTATCGGGAATAAATGGGGGTCAGGCTTTCCTTATTGTCGTTATTGGGGCCTCACGCAAAGGCGCTAAGGTTAAAAGATTAAAGAGACAGAAGACGGCCGCGCAAAGGCGGTCCACAGATTGCGCAGATTATACAGAAATGACTTAATACATATGAAGCAAATTATACAAAACATCAAAACCGGCGAAACAACTTTGGAAAAACTTTCTGCTTCGCAAGTAAAGGCAGGTTACGTTCAAGCTTGGCATTATTGTGGTTAATCCGGCCGGGGTAGCTGTATGAGTCAAACTATACGGGAGATGATTGCGTTAGGGGAGTCGGAGGATCTTGAATTCAAAGCGTCCTTCGGCAAAGAAGTCATAGAGTCGCTTGCGGCCTTTGCCAATCACAAAGGTGGCGTGGTGCTTGTTGGGGTTGAAGATTCCGGGAAGATTGTCGGTGTGACGTTCGGCCCGGAAACTGTTCAGGCCTGGGTGAACCAGGTCAAGCAGAGCACTATGCCCTCAATTATTCCCGATGTTGAACTTGCCACGTTGGACGGCAAGCAGGTGGTTGTTATTCGCGTAGGTGAGTTTCCTGTCAAGCCCGTGGCGTGCCGGGATCGGTATTTCAAACGGGTCGCCAACAGCAATCACCGCTTATCCCTCACAGAAATCGCCAATCTCCATCTGCAATCCCTGCAGCTTTCCTGGGATTCCTACATGGACGTGAATTCAACGCTCAATGACCTGAATAGGGACAAGATCAAGATGTTCCTCCAGCGTGTTACAGAAGGTGGTCGCTTCCAAATAGTCGGGGAGTGGCAAACAGTGTTGGGGAAATTGGGTTATCTGAAAGATGGTCGGCCCACGCATGCGGCAATGTTGCTGTTCGGCAGGGATGATCCTCCCTATGCTCTGCATATCGGCCGCTTCAAGACGGCATCGACCATTATCGACGATCGGATGATTCGCGGTACGCTTTTTCACGTGGTGGAAGAATCAATGAAGTTTATTCTCTCCCACCTGAAGGTTGCTTTTGAAATCACCGGCGAGATCGAACGACGAGAAATTTACGAATACCCCTTGCCCGCTCTCCGTGAATTGCTCCTGAATGCCGTGGTACACAGGGACTATACAAGCCCTGTCGATATTCAGCTCAAGATATTCGATAACGCCATTACTTTTTTTAATCCTGGTAAACTTTTTGGTGATCTAACCATAGAAAAACTGATGAGTGATGATTATCAGTCCAGGACACGCAACAAGTTGGTTGCAGAAGCGTTCTATCTGACCAGAGATATCGAGAAATACGGGAGTGGTTTCATACGGGTTCGTGGGGAAATCGAATCATACCCGACCATGACTTTTGAATATGAGGAGAGCGGCGACGGCTTCCTTGTCACACTGAGATACCGGAAACAAAAAATATCCTCGGTATCAGTACCCACTGAGGGAATAAGTGAGGGAATAAGTGAGGGAATAAGTGAGGGAATAAACCTGTTGCTGGAACATATACGGAAAGCTCCTGGAAAAAGGATACCGCAATTATCAGAGTATCTTGGAACCCCCTCAAAAACCATTGAACGTTGGATTGCCGATCTCAGACGTCAGGGACGTATTGAATA
>JAUWQO010000080.1 GCA_030610995.1 Desulfobacterales bacterium | reverse complement strand
TTTTTTGCCTCATACAGATTGAGACTTGTCAAATCCAACACACCGCTGTTTAACAAGGTATATTCATCATCAAATAGTGAAAATTGTTCAGACATGACAACTTCGTCAGACTCCATAAAAAACTCAAGTTATCTTTAATCGCTCACCCCCCCGCAACACCGATTTTCCAATCCCCCAGTAGTCGGGGATTAAAGGTAATATCTCAATAAGTTCGGGTAGGGGCGACTTTATTAGTAGCCCATATCGGGAGGTTAAAACAATTTATTGAGAAGTTACGATTAAAGCCTATTATAGCTTCATCAAGGGGACTATACCTTTTTCAAAAGTTCAAAATAGTTCTTTCTTGTCATCCCCACCGTTCGCATGTTGTTCTTAATGATATCAATATCTACTTCATCATATTCAGGAACAACAACTGCTCTCTTGGCACCAGGAAAAGTCAATATGTGATGAGAGCCTGCTTTTCTCTTATATTCGCACCCATACAACTGAAATATTTTCAATAGCGTCTTGTAATCTGTTGGTAAAAGTCTTGTCATTCTCAGGCCACCATAACTACTGATTTTTCGAATCCTACGATTTCTTTCTGCGGAATTATGCTATCACCTTTTACGATGAATCCACATTCGGCCAAGTATTCCTCCAAAGTGTCCATCTCCGTCATCTCGTCAAATTGGATTTTTATTACCTCCAGAAGGTTTTTCTTAGCCTCCTCAAATGTCAGTCCTTGAGAGATAAAGTCCAGTTCCGGCGCACCGGCCAGGAAAAGACTACCTTTTTGCCATATTTCAATGGTTATATTTAATGTTCTCATTTTCTTATCTCCTTATGAAACCTTGATTGCTACATCCATATCCGAGTATTTGTCCTGGTCGCCACGTGGGATTCATATTGTTAAAATTCACTGCGGGTATTGTCTGCAACTTCTTTTATTCTTCTTACCGTCCCAAACCCTCGCGATACCGACTTGCCGATCCCCCAGTAGTCGGGGATTTCGAAGTTGACGGAGAAGGCGCCGAGGAAGCCGAGCATGGGGATTCCTTTTAACGATGTTTGCTTTTCTTTAAGATTTAAAATTTTCACTTCAATCGGTGCAGGAACTGTGTAACCAAGGCTCTTGGACATAGACAGAATATTGCCGATCAGGACTTTTTCAAGAAGTTCCTTTCTTTTGGCAACCGTTCCTAACCGCTGGTATTTTTGATAGTTCTTTTCGTTCAGGGCAAGCCAGGGAGTGAGATATGTGTATTTGTTTTTATCCGAAGTAATAGAAAAAGATGATAAATAACTTTCTAAAGTTTTAGATAAAATGTCTTCTTCTGTCCCATCTAAATTTATTGTCTTTAAATCATGAAAAGTTTTTTCTATAATCTTTGATCCTTCATTAAATCCAATCAAAAGACACGAATTCCCAAGCACCTTATACTGAATACACGGATAACGATAGATGAATCTCCCATTTTCTAAATGGTTATGAGCATATGGGTTTCCCCAAAATAAATTACCTAAGTAACCCCTTATCTTTTCTGCGTGGCATGGTCTTAGTTTTGCGTCAATATCGATAGTTAGTTTTAATATTTCTACATTCATAGTCTATAGCCTACCATATAACAATGCTTCTATCGTCCCGCGTAATGAACCCTGTCACGCTATCATAATACTCAGGCAAATTGTTGCTATCTACATGGCAAAGGAATCCTGCTTCAGGCGGAATATTCTTTGTTCTCTCCGGTACTGATATGACATACTTATAAAAATCGGCCTTCATCGCATCGAAGCCCCTTTTTCGTTCAAATAAATCCTTGGTTCGATTGAGGTTCATATATTTCTTCCAAACTGATCCAGCTTCTTTATCGCTCTCAACAAACACGTCCTTTTTGGAATAATTTTCTTCAATCAGCCGAAAATCGGAAATCGATATTTTATCTTTATCTGTGGAGTCGTACCTGAGCTTTAGAATAGCTTCCAATATTTGTCTTGAAACAGTTTGCGATTTTTTCTCTTTTGTTTCTCTATAGTATTGATTTATCAGCTCAAGAAATTGCTGCTCCCGGATTTCTGTGTGGTTTTTTAGTATATTTTTCGTTATATGCAGCAAAACAGGATCGTAAACATATGATGAATATTTCCGACCCATTTCATCTTTCAGGGAAACCACATAAACTGTGCCCTTTCTCTGACCATTTCTGTTACATCTACCCGATGCCTGGTTAATAGAATCTAAAGGAGCAATATCACGGACGACAACGTCAAAATCTATATCTACCCCTGCCTCAACTAATTGCGTTGTAACAACAATTTTATATTTGCCTTTTTTAATATCCACAATCCTCTGAAGCCGTTCCTTCGGGACAACGTGCGTGGAGAGAAATGTTGTATCCTCATATTTTTGGGTGATTAGACCATAGAATTGTTTAGCTGAATTAATCGTGTTGAAAATAAACAGATATCTCTTATCCTTCTGAATTTCCATAAAGCGAAATAGATCTTCTAATGCCATATCTTCTTGAAGCATTGGATTGATTATCACTCTATCCATTTTCTGAAAATATTTAGTGCTTTCGACAAGGCTGACCATTTCCTTTTTTTCGATAATAAGAGGTTCCGTTGCTGTTACAAAAACAATATATGCGTTAAAACTATCGGTTAAAACCCGGAACATTTTGTTTATCAAAAGCCAATATTTGATGGGAATAGCCTGTATTTCATCCAGTATTATGATTGCGCCATTGCACCTGTGAAATTTTCTCAGGGTCTTGTTTCTGTTTGATATAACACTATAAAATAATTGGATGAACGTAGTTGCAATAATCTCTGAATTCCACCCCTCGATCAGGATCTTTGCACTATCTGTTTCAAACTCCTTATTTTCTCCTTTTTTATAAAATATTTCTGATAAATGATGGTGCCTTAACAGAATGTCACTGTAAGGCTTGATGCCACAGGTTTCAAAAATTGTTTTGATAACATCTGCATTCTGTTCAATGATACTTAAAAATGGGAGAGCGTAGATTATACGCGGGATGGATTTGCCCCCAGTGTTTCTTTGTACGCATCCCCTCAATTTCATGGCAAAAGAGAGAGATAAAAGCGTTTTCCCCAGTCCTGTTGGCAGATTTATGGAGTAAAGCTTTTTATCAAGATTGATTTCCTGATCAAGAGCCTCCTTATACGCAGACTCTCTCAAGATGTTTATGGGTGAATCATCAAAAGTTTTCTTTAACTTGAAAATGTCAACCAAATCAGCCGGGATTATGTCCGGTTTTCTTAAAAAAAAGGAAGGATCTTTAAGAACTACATCGCTTTTGTCTGCATCGATCAGGATGGAATAAATCAGATTCAACCATAAATAGTTGTAAGCTGTTCCATCATTTTTCCTGAATGTTTTTTTGTATGACCTTAATTCTCTCGAAATGTTGCCAATCCACTGAGAAATGACAATTTTTGTCAATACAGCGGGTAATCCCGCTTCAAATAAGCGTCGCGCCAGAACAGAGAATTTTGCTTCCGATATGCTTTCAAGCTGGCAGGTCAGCAGCTTTTCGTCTTTGTCATCAAAGATCACCTCATCAGTTACATCCCGCAAGTTTCCATGATGCCTTTTCACTGCCTCAAACGCGAAAAATGGATAGTACCCAACATCTCTTTTATTTTTCTCCAATTGGTCTTTAACGAGGAAATATGCACAAACGGCGGAAAAAAGACTGTGATGTGTCTCTTGCTGGTTCTTGAGTCTTTCTTTGTCTTTATCATCGGCATTAAGGTAATCTTGAAAGAAGCTGGTTGCTTTGCCCAGGTCGTGACACAAGGCAATTATTTTGGTAATTTTTTTTAGTTCGCTCTGGTTGGGCAGGAGTTTGTCCTGACAGAATAACTCAGACAGTTTTGCAACTCCGATCAGATGATCTTCCAACAACCTGCCTGGATGGGAATATAGCTTAGAAGAAGGCAATATTTTCTCCATTTTCAAGACGGCAATAACTATTTACTTTGGCTTTAATTGTTTTACCCTGTGATTCGAATATAACATCATCATATTTTTCAATAATCCGTTCCGGATTCATTACAATTGGCATCTTTTCCTTGAAATATTTTTTGCCTTCTTCGATTTCAAGTCCGTCAGAAACCATATTACTGAACAGGACAGGTGTGGCTAAATCGATGAATACACCATCCGATATATATTCGGCATCATACAACCCTATATACTCAAAATCCGCCAGAAGCTCACTTAAACCCAAGGAAACTGTATAGACGGTTTTATGTTTTTCCAGCAGATCAGCCGCCTTTCCTAATATATTTTCATCTTCATGCGTAAAATAAATCCTGAAATGCGGATCCTTTAAAAACTCTGTTCTGATTTGTGTTCGGGGTGCATGGTATTTATTTCCATATGGGGTCCAGTAATTACCCTTCGTGTTGATCAGGTTTAGGCCCATTCTCACCTTATTGACCGGGGTGACAATCTTTATGGTAATCTTGCATTTGGCATGAGAAAACACATCCAAATATTGATGCTTATCCACGCCGGAAATAGCCCCTAAAATACCTTCTATGGTGGAAGGCGGTGGAAAGGAAAATGTAAGGGGTGACGTTGTTGTGTAAAACTTACGAAAATGACCATAATCGCCCCAGATGTCAAAAGTTAGAACCTTCATAGCCTATCTCTCCATATGAATATTTACAACACCACCGCCAAGGCTTTTTTGTCCGCCAAGGACGGTTATATTACTAAGAGCAGGAATAACTATTTCGTTGATTAAAAACATTTTCCGTTTCGGATCATCAGCCTCGACCCAATTTTTCAACCACAAATCAATATCCACTCCGCCAAGCCTTCTGCATTTACCAAATGATGAACCTTGTCGTTCTTTAAATATAAGTATTTCACCATTAAAAGTGGAACCTGGTTTCACCTGTTCTCCGGTAACAAGTGCTCCAGGTGCGGCAGTTTGAGATTTACGGTCGATTCTAATTCTTGTTTGGTCAATCCGCCATTCTCCGGGGACAGGAAAAAAGGGCGAAATCCGCAAGTACCCTTCAATACCAGTTGCACCAAAAAAATATGATACAGGACACAATCCTATTGGATCTCCATTTCGTTGGTTGTTTTTCCTGGGAACTTCAATTTTATCTTCGTCAACTTTTATCGAGGAATGCTCTTTACGATATCCCTGATTAAACAGATCCTTCTCAGCTTTTGATGGTCGAGAAGCCGGAATAGATGGTTTTAACAAATATTTGAGTTGATCATCTATCAAACCTAAGGTATCTGCTAATTGATCTTTTTTCTTAATAAAAATCATTTCTACCTGCTGCCTGAACACTCCTTTGAATGAAGATGCTGGGATTACCGGCTGTCCGTCGACACTAAATACAGGTTGCTTCTTATCTGCCAATGGAGAATCCGTGGCCCCAATATGTAGAAACGAATCCCTTGCAACCTTAATTTCTAAAGGTAAAACAAATACGGATTGGTTACCAAGATTTCTTGTTTCCGGTAAGCTCTCTAGATTTTTTATTGTTGACACTGTAACACCTCCATAATTTGTGGTAAGGAATCAATCTTGCGGACGAAAAATGCTATTTCAAGAGGATTCACATGGCTTTTATACAACTCATTAACTATCTCTATCAAAGTGCATAACGCATCTTTTTTCCTTCTATTTTTTTCCTTTTGAATTTTGTATAGAAAAAATTGCTCCGCTGTAGAATGATTATACCCTTCTATTACTTTCCCAAATTTTTCCATATTAGGTAAATTACTAAGAAGCGGCCCGAATTCATCAAGCATATCCAACAAATATGCCACAAATGATGACTGTTGGCCTATCTTTGTTTTTAACCCGGCAAGGAGCTTTTTTGCATCTTCAAGATGTCCTTTTTTGCGGAGATCCCTTTCACTGCTTATCAAATTACAAACAGCACTTTCAGCCCCTGAGAGAATGTTTTGAACTTCTTTAGTCTTCCCACTTTTAATGCTCAGCTTAAGGTTACTCCAATCTGCCCTATGAATTAATTTTTGTGGCATCCCAAAAATGCGCCTATCGTTTAATGCCTTTCTAATAGCATGATCAAGGGGGCTAACGGTCATAGCAATACTCCTCTCCAATCAGAAAGTCTGGTCCTGTCAATATTGTGCCCATAAAAAAGGCTCGTTCATATTTTCCGCCGATACGATACTGGTCTGGCCGAAATAAATACCCATACCGTGGGCAGATAATGTTGTCTGGAATTTTAATCCCAAAATATTTTGCATCGCTTTCCCTCATTCTTCCGAGCAAATATCCAGTTTTAATTTTGGGTTTCACAATATCAGAAAACTCCAGAACGGACTGTCCAAAACCTTTTGTTTTAAATGCGCCTAAGGCAACTGTCCATGGACCATTATCTTTTACAAAGACTTTATTGGCTTCTTGAGTGATACAAACGAAAATATCCGCTTCAATGTTTTCGCTGCCCTCTGAAGGGACCAAGCATTCAAGCGTCAAAGGCAGCTTTGCCGTTTCCAACATAGAATCAAAAGGGGCATAGGTAAAAGTAGTCTTTCGATATGTCGCTTTCACAAAAGTGCCAATGGCAACACTATCGGAAAATCCAAAGTATTCCCTGAAACAACCCATCAAAGTTGAAGTGGGTATAGTCTCGACACAGGGTCGGAAGGTTCCTCTTTTGATCCTCTCGCCTATAGCAATGGTTTTAGTCTGAAGTTTAAGTTTTATAAATTCACGTCCTGGCATATTCTTTATCATTATTATCAGTCCCAATTATTCTATAAAAATCTAGTATCTGGCGAAGTGTTAGCCCATACTGTTCTAATAATTCGTTAAGTTCTGGATTCTTTTTCCTATCTTCCAAAAATTGAATGAGTGCAGCCATTCTGCCTGCTTCTGACTCAATACTGGCGAGTTTATGTAAGGAATGACTCAACGCAGTACCCTTTAACCCATTCCTAAGTACAGAATATTGTTTGAAAGTTACACCAACTGACCTAATGCCCACCTGCTGAATATTGAAAACTGTGCCTGATGATTTAGGAATGGACAAATAGCGCCAATGTTCATGGTAGGGATATTTCGGGTTTGAGAAGCTGACTGAAATAGAAATAGGAGAGTCTTTAATACATCCAGGAAAATATGTCCTAAGAAGTTTTGCAAACTCATCCAAAATTAAGCCCAAAATTCTTTCATCGTCAATACGCACCACAGCCATTTCATAGTATCCATCAATAGGAAAAAGTAGATTTGTTCCTTCGATGAGAGAAATACCGTCTGAAATTTTGATATTCTTAATCTTGGATTGAAAATCCTCAAGAAATTGCTTATATTGCTTTACAAATTCCATTTGTGCCGCTAATGGTCGGAAGCTTTCTTTTAACGCTTGTTTATCTTCTGCAACAATGTTGCTTATAGAATCCACATATTCACCAAACAGTCTTTCAAGGGATATTAATAGGAGCTCTTCATCTAAAGAAACTTTAAGCCATGCTGATTGTTTTCCAGTTTCCGCCCATTCAGCATATTCCTGAAGTGGTTGGCCCATATCTCTGATTTCCTTACAAACATTACATAAAGATTCGCTTATATCTTCCTTTATATATTCCTTACCGTGCCTTTGCTGACAAATATCACAGAGAGGAATATCTATGCTTTCAGGAAGGCTTGGCCATATGGCCTTGTTTTGCAAGTGGAACTTACGATTTCCATAGGTGCCATTATTCTTATCTCTCAACTTTTTTCGAGTTCGTGCGCCCGTGCTTGTTATGAGATTTAATTCTGTTTCAAGTTCTTCGCATTCGATCCAGAAACCTTTATCTGTGAGTGGTTGTAATATCTTTTCCAAAGGGACTATATTTTCTTTTGGAACAAATATACAAAAAAAATCGTCAGAGTTAAAAAGAACCGCATAAAGCTGTCTCTCGTCATCATTTGATATACATTGTTTGTCTATGATTTTTTGAATCAACTGCTGTCTTAGTTTAATAACATTGAGGTCATGAAGACGCACGATTGCCTGCGGGAACTTTACCCGACACTTTATAAGACGGAAGATCCATTTGCCCCTCTGGTTCTTATCCCATCGGCCACCAGTTGCTTCAGTCAACTGTGAAATTCGCTGTGAATCATATTCAAGATATAATTTGCCATTATCAATCAATTGACAGTGATAACGTAATACCCGAAACACTTTACCGGTTAATTCGACATGCGTTTTTAACGATATAAAGTTTAAAGGGGCTGATTTGTCTTCAGGAGTTAACGAAAGTGGCCCAGCATATTTTCCAAAGAATTCCTCCTTATTAGTACAAGAATCAATGAAAACAAACATTTCTTTCAATTCTTCAACTGTAGCAAAAGCGGCCCATCTTTGACCGTTCTGTTTTCTCTGCTGATAGTAATGGGGGTTCCATAACAGATAAATTCCTTGTTCCACATTCCCTTTTTTACCCCAAGGGCGGCTAACAGAAGCAGCCAATATGTCGGAGATTACAGTCAATAGTACACAGGCTTTAATATCATTAGGCGTGCCAGACAACTTTTGTGATGAAAGGTCCTTAACACTATGATGCCATTGTCCCCACCAACTTGGCGATGTTGGTGGCGATATATGAAGTTTACTAAAATCAAAGTTATCATAAGTATGACCAGAAATTTGTAACTCATCACTAAACGACCGGCTGTCCACCAGTTTTCCTATATCATGCAGTTCTGGTATAAAATGTTTACTCATATTAGATTCGCCAATTCCATGAACTTTAAAAGTTCAAATCCTTCACGCTATAATTTTTCAAAGCGTTGTCTATCATGACATCCACCCCATCCTTCACAAAGGCAATTCTTCCATCGACCTTCAGACGTATCTTTTCTATCTTATCCTTGTTGTCATTCAATGCTTTTGCAAGACCTGTGATATCTATCTTTACATCAGCGATATCTCTTATTTCTTTGTCGTCGTTTTTGCTTGAGATAAGGGCCAATCTTTTATCTAATTCGCCGATATAAAAATTTCCTTCCTTATAAATAACCTGCATCAGCAGCCTTGGAACCTGGCCAAATTTGGAACATGACATCAGGTTTTTTGTGCCGTTCCAGATGCCTTCGAGCATTAAAAGGACATCTTCCTCTGTTAATTGTATTCCCTGATTTGCCGCAGCGTTCTCATTTACAACACCATAGAAGGCAATCAGTGAATAGGGCAGAATGTATCTTTCGGTAAATGTTCCCTGCTTTCTGTCTGCTTTCGATGGCATCACGGTTGTACCTTTTACATAAGTCAGATCCACTTTGTGAAGCGATCTACCATACTTAAACTGTACAGGACCTGTTAGCACCATAGACTTCCCTTCTACCGCCGTTGTAGCCCCAAAGAGCCTGATATCGATACATTTATCGAGCAAGTCTTCCGGGGTCTTGAAATCGCCCAATCTGTCTTCCTTTGTTCTTAAATTACCATTGTCATCCCTTGTCTCAATAATAAATACATCTTTCTTTTTGTAGTCGTGAAGGTAATCCCTTATCGTTCTTTTCAGCCTTACGTCGGTTACAATGTTTATTCCTGTCTCCTCATCAATCCTCGGTTTGTTTTCATCTATAGGGTCGCCGTTTGGGTTTGCATCGGTTACATCATATAGAAAAAGGACCTCGGAGCGGGTTTTAACTAATTCTGACATGGTATATATCCTCCTTTAATTAATTGTTATTTTGCATAAACGATATCTGCAATGTCTTCAGTAAGATTCATCCCGCAGCAAAAGTAATAATTTATCTCATCGACAGGCATTTTCCACCCATCGCCTGCTTCGAGCAGATATTTTGATGCTTCAGATGCGATCGAGCGTTTTCCCTTATCGAATGAATCATACTCTTCAAGCTTATTCTGTACCTTTGGAAGCAATGCCTTTATGTCCCTTTCATCCATTTTCAATCCTTTTAAATGCTTCATAAAAGGCTTGGCTTTTCGATCACTCCACTGCTTGTTGAGTAACAATTGAGTCAGCACGCCTATTAAAAACATTCCTCTTTTTTCGGGTTTTCCCAAAGAACTGCCGTAGCGTACAAAAACCTCTTTGAAAATACTTTCATCCATTTCTTTTACCTCCTCAAAAATTATGATCCCAAGTTTCTCAAAAAACAGAGTAGACATTATTGCATTTTTTACCATCGGATTGAAAAAGTTGTCCGATATAAACTCTCTTCTTATGCGGTGCATGTAAAACTTGGCAAGAAAAGGAAAATCGATGACTACCCCTCTGAAAACCTTATCCACAATGCCTAAAAAGTATTTATTCAGGTCGTAAGTCCTTTTCTTGTCATCTGATTTTGCAAAAAAATCCCTGATCCTTCCAAAATTGAAGCTTTCTCCGATAATATTATCAACCACATCTTTTGCCTGAAATATCCTTTTAATCCTTGAAGGAAAGACGTCTTCAATAAGGAGCAATATTCTTTCAGCGCTTTGTTGCTTACTCATGAAAAGAAAGTTAAATGTTAAGACGTCTCTCGCATCGGCAAGTAGCTCAAGTATCTCATTATCATCGGCGGTTATTCTCTTTTTTACCCTATCTTTTAGAGAAACTGCCTTTTTTGAATCTACCAATATGTCATATATATCGGGGTTAGAAACAAAATCCGCTAAAAGCAATTTGGGTATAATGAGGTATCTTAATCCATAAAATCTATACGCAAGATTCTCTTCAATAAATTGCCGTCCTTCCTCCAATTCAAATTTGCAGTCACTACAGACTGGAAAATTTTTCCATGCTTGTTGTTCTTTAAAACCTCCTGTTATAAAGCCCGGTTTATCTATGGTGTAAAATTTAAATACACTATTGCTTCCCGAAACAGTTCCTTTTTCAGAACCGCACACAGAACATATTTTGTCTCTGGCTGAGATTCCTGTAGTTTTCTCGGCTTCGATCTCCTTAAGAGAATTTCTAAATATGTCAAAATCTCCGATATATTTCCATTCATCTTCGTTTTTGATTTTGAGGGTAAGCAGTTTACCTTCTTTTTTAGGAATGTCGGTCATGCAGGATTGTATTTCTTGAATGATCGAAACCTGGTTCTCAGAAAGGATGATCTTAATATTTTTCAGGAAAGTCTTTTCCGCTCCCGAGAAAGTTTTATCGCCTGCATATTTTTCGAACCATTTCAGTATCTTTCCTTCAAAGGTTTTTCCCAGTCTATTTTCAAGATTGGTCCTTGTCTCTTCTTCAGTTTTACCCCTTGTAGCAGGCGGTATTATCGCAACTGGTGACGGATTTGGTCCTTGAGATACTCCACCTCTGAAAAGGTATTGATGTTTTTTGAAATTGTCATAATCTTCCAGTTCAATGCCTTCATAGGTCTTAGCGCCTGGATCGATCTTTATAAAGACAACCTTACCGCCACTCCTGAAATTTGGTTCCTTTATAAGAACATCCAGTTCATCTTTACCGGACTTTTCTATCTGCCATTTCCCAATTTCTCTTATTGCGGAAAGCATAAATTGCCCCTCCTGTGCTTAAAGGTATCGTTTGCTTGAAAACATAGTCTGGAACCTCAAGATTTCAAACTCATCCCCTGTTGTTAAAACATGAAATCATCGGGAAATCGATCCAAATTGCATTTCACAGCCTGAACCAATGCTTTTGTCTCAACAGCATATAATTCTCCCTGGTCTGCATCCGGCATAGCCCTCCGACTGCGAACACTTTTGATGGAATTGTAAAAAGCTCTACTATACCGACACGTCGGCATTATAATGGAGAGCAACTTAAATTTGGTTGCATTCATTTTCTTATAGACAGGCGACGACACTTGTCCTACCCTCGTAGTAGGTCGGACGTCTCGCCCGACGGAGTAACTTTTTGAGTGCGATTTCGCGTAAGTTACTTGGAAGTCCCAAAACCGTCATACCAGACTTGATCCGGTATCCAGAAATTGTTGAATTTACTGGATTCCGGCTTCTGCCGGAATGACGAAAAAGGACGTTTTTTGACTTTTTACGAATTCATCACTTTTGAATGTTACCAAAACTTTCCCCAAAATTTCATCGTTCATCAGCTTTTTATCTCTCATGCGAGCATTCTTTTTCTCTCTATCTCGTTCACACCCTTAAGTATTTCCCGGCTTTCATCCAAATCTATCTTAAAATTTCCGACCAGGTCCATAAAGTTGAGCCACAGGTTCTCTTCCTTTCGTTGGAAGATAAAATTGTTGCGGCTGTTATAGATGAAGAAATATGTTGAGACAGGCTTTTCTCTATTTAGAAGAGCGAACAGGTGGCCGTAAAATCCATGATTATACCGCTGACCACTGGAACCTGAACCGCCCTGTATATAGTAAAAATGCCCATCGTGGCCTTTGGCAAAATAGTATTGCTGCCAAGGATTACGGTTGTCCCAGTGATTAAAAGGTGGCGGCATATCGTATCGGCGGTGATACCGATATTCCACCCGCTCTTTAAACGGATCTTCCGTTTTCCAGTATTTTTCCCATTCATCTTCATACATAAACTGATATTCTTCCTTTACGCGCTCAATAGCTTCGGGATAAACTTGTTGATTTAAGTCCTCAATAATCTTGTCTCTGAGATCGGAATCATTCATTCCTTCATATTCCGGATCGTTTTTTAATAACTCTACCTGTTCATCGATAAGTTTCAGGTGTTCCCTTGATCTGTCCCACCAATATCTTCTGGCTTCCTCTTCCACCCGAGAACATAGATGGACTTCCTCTTTATCAGTGTAACGACTGTCTTCCCAGAGATCATCTTCAAGAAGCTCCTCAAGAACATATACCGAGAAGAATTTCATGGTTTTGTCGATTTTCCGGTATACATCATGGAGATTGATATCGGATATAAAAGAGGTTAACTCAAAGCGCCTTAATTCGTCGTGCTGTGCTCTTTCTGTTATTTCTGTTATGATTTCCAGATATTGGGAGTGCATATTCATATTTCCATTAGTACTATATGCAATTTGCGTAATAGCTCAACAAATAGGGGGGGAGTGAACTGTTACCCTGCGATGTCTTGCATCCTAATTTCCCGAAAAAATTATACCTATGCCATGCC
>JAUWQO010000197.1 GCA_030610995.1 Desulfobacterales bacterium | reverse complement strand
TTTTCAATGCGATGCCCGTGCCCAAGCCCGCATATTCTTAACGTAGGGGCGGGTTTATCCCGCCTGTGTTCATTGCGGCATAAAGCTCTTACGGGCGGGATAAACCCGCCCCTACGAGAAAGGGTCTTACCCGAACTTATTGAGAAGTTACTACTTAAGAACTTAAGTTTCGTGCTTTCGTGATAAACAGGTGCTTATAATTTGCCATGAAAATAGCTATAGCTCAGATAAATCCGATAATCGGCGACTTTAATTATAATTTTAACAAAATTGTAAATTTTGCAGACAGGGCAAAACAGCTTTCATGCGATTTGATTGTTTTCCCTGAACTTGTTGTCACCGGATATCCGCCGCGCGATCTTCTTGAAAAAAAGGATTTTGTTGAAGCAAATCTTAAATGTTTAGATAAACTTATAAATTCGATACATGGGATCGGAGTAATATGCGGATTTGTTGATAAAAATCCTGATAAGGAGGGAAAGGATCTTTACAACTCGGCAGCTCTATTTGAAAATAACCTTTTATTGCATCAGGTTAAAAAAAGGCTTCTTCCAAATTATGACGTGTTTGACGACGGCAGATATTTTGAGCCCGGCTTATCATGCAAATCCTATTTGTACAAAGGCCGCAGAATCGGGCTTACTATTTGTGAGGATATCTGGAATGACAGGGATATAATAAAGAAGAGAATATATCACTTAGATCCTGTATCCTTGCTGATACAGGATGGAGCCGATCTTATCATAAATATATCCGCCTCCCCTTTTTATGTTGGGAAAAATGAGTTAAAAATAGAGATGCTGGGTTCTATAGCCGGAAAATACAGTGTTCCTTTGCTATATGTGAACCAGGTGGGCGGGAACGACAGCATCCTTTTTGATGGTTTGAGCGCTGCTTTTGACAAACATGGCCAGATAAAGGCCAGAGCCTGTGATTTTGAGGAGGACATCGTTATCTTTGATACTGAATCTTCAAAAGGGTTTGAGGAAAATCTCCATAGCATATCCGGCTCAGACACTGAAAACATTTTAAAGGCTCTTATCATGGGAACGCGAGACTACGCAACAAAGTGCGGCTTTTCAAAGGTTGTTTTGGGGCTTAGCGGTGGTATTGATTCAGCCCTGACCGCATACATTGCGACAAAGGCTATGGGGCGTGAGAATGTGCTGGCCGTATCTATGCCGTCAATGTATACTTCCCAAGAAAACATAATTGATGCTGAAAAACTCGCGGAAAATCTTGGAATTGAGTTGAAAGAGATTTCGATTGAAAGTATATTCAGAAAATTTACGATGCTTGTTTCACCCTCTTTTAAGGAAAGCGACCCGACTGTTGCGGAGCAGAATATACAGGCAAGAATCAGGGGAACCATTCTCATGGCCTTTTCCAACATGCATGGCAGCCTTCTTCTTTCCACCGGAAACAAATCCGAGCTCAGCGTCGGTTATTGCACACTTTACGGTGATATGAACGGAGGGCTGGCAGTGATTGCAGATGTTCCCAAAACCATTGTTTATGATATTGCCCGTTTTATAAACTCTGAAAAGGAGTATATCCCGCAAAGTATAATTGAAAGAACTCCTTCGGCGGAACTTAAACCCGATCAAACAGACCAGGATGATCTGCCGCCATATGAAATACTGGATACTGTATTGAATGGATATATCGAGGACCTCAAAGGAATAGACGAACTGGTTGAGATGGGATTTGAAAGAAGCCTTGTAGAGGATGTTGTTCGCAGGGTCGATCAAAATGAATACAAGAGACGCCAGGCAGCGCCGGCTCTTAAGGTTACATCAAAGGCTTTTGGTGATGGCAGGAGATATCCACTGGCTCAAGGATATACGGGGGTTAGAGGATTAGAGGGTTAGAGGATTGGGGGTTTTGAACCGCAGAACCGCAGAATAACGAACCGCAGAATGTCGAAGGGTTTTAATACTTCATAATTCGACATTCCTTGTTCGATATTCGATATTCGCATTTTACTAAGAACCGTGAGCTTGAAGCTTTGTTTTTCGTGAGGAGATATAAACCGTGCCGTCCTTTGAACCTGTCTACATAAAAACTTATAACAAGGGGTTGCTTAAGGAAAAGATAAAAAAGGCGCGGGAAATATTAAGCTCCTGCTCTCTGTGTCCGAGAGGATGCGGAGTTGACCGGCTTTCAGACCAGGTTGGTATTTGTAAAACAGGTAAAAATGCATTTGTTTCCAGTTATCATCCGCACTATGGAGAAGAGGCCCCGCTGGTTGGACATAATGGTTCCGGCACTATATTTTTTACTTACTGTAATCTCTTATGCAATTTTTGCCAGAATTACGACATCAGCCATGAAGGCTGCGGAGAAGAGGTATCCTGCGAGCAGATAGCCGGGATGATGCTTTTTTTGCAAAATACAGGCTGCCACAATATAAACTTTGTTACTCCAACCCATGTTGTGCCCCAGATCCTTTCCGCTCTTGAGATAGCAATCGAAAATGGATTAGGCGTTCCCCTGGTTTACAATACAGGTGGTTATGATCGTGTCGAAACCCTGAAACTACTTGAAGGTGTAATTGACATATATATGCCCGATTTTAAATTCTGGGATCCAAAAGTCGCCGAACTCACCTGTGAAGCAAGAGATTATCCAGAGGTGGCGCGCAGGGCGATAATTGAAATGCATCGCCAGGTCGGAGACCTTGTCATTGATAAATCAGGCCTGGCAAGGAGCGGCCTTTTGATAAGGCATCTTGTCCTGCCTCATGGACTTGCCGGAACCCGCCAAGTAATGAGATTTATTGCACAAAAAGTATCTTCAAACAGTTATGTAAATATTATGCCGCAGTACAGACCTTGCGGAAGGGCAAATGAGGTAAAGGAACTTTCAAGAATGCTTTTGCCAAAGGAATATAAGGAGGCTTTGCGCGAGGCAAAAGAGGAAGGGATTATACGGTTGGACGGGGCTAATTAAATTAAAAAGTGAACATCGAACACCCGTCCGCCTCGCAAGCGAGAGCGTTGCGGGCAGGTCGAACGTCCAACACCCGTCCGCCTCGCAAGCGAAGCGTTGCGGGCAGGTCGAATTTTGAATGAGAAAAGATGAACAAACAGATGAATATCGAATATCGAACAAGGAATGTCGAACAGCAGAAGTTTTTTAAAGAAAAAAATCAATATTCTTTACTTCGATATTCTGCGGTTCCTTGTTCTGCGGTTCTGCGGTTCAAAATAAATGACTTTCAGCCGAAATAAAAATCTACCTGTTTCAGATGGTAGTGGTTTATTTCTGTTTCCTCGTTCCGAGCATCTCTACAAACGCCTCAACTCGAGTCCTGAGCTGTTCAATGTCTTCAGGACTGTAATCCGTTTCTATCCGCAGCACTGGTATATTTTTGCCTTTCATTATCTTTTCAACACGAATCAGCTCAAAGTCATAGATGACGCACCCTTTGAGTACATGATAGATGATGCCGTCAATCTTGAATTCTTCAGCCATTTGAAGCAATCGGAAGAGCCTGTCTTCATTTGGCGCAAATGATGGGCAGACACAAGGCATAATATACCTGGCAGCAATGCTTACCATCATATCCGTCACCGACTTTTCGGTGAACCCTATAGGATCGTAAATTTAGCGATCACCCATGCAGGACTCATCGGTTACGATCACAGCGCACATCTCTTCGAAAAGAGAGGGGATTTTCCAGTTAGGAAAGATCGGGGGAGAACCTGCAATGAATA
>JAUWQO010000026.1 GCA_030610995.1 Desulfobacterales bacterium | reverse complement strand
TATTCCATGCGGGTGGTAAAAGCGTGGCAGGCACTAATCACCCAACAGCAGTAGGACGGGTGGTTTAAGGCTTGAACGTCGAACGTCCAACATCGAATTTTGAATGAGGTATTTTGACAATTTATAAACCGGCGGAGCACTTCGGTCCCTCAGCATAAACTCAGCGATTTCATTATTCGATGTTCAACGTTCGATGTTCGACGTTCAAAAAACGCTTTACTCTGCCGTTCAATATTCTCTTACTTTAACCCAACCTCCGACCTCTGACCTCTGATTAATTATTCTCCTATTTTTTTCTTAAAATCGGCTATTGTCTTTTTATAATCAGGACTTCCAAAAATCGCTGATCCTGCAACAAAAGCATCCGTGCCGGCAAGAGAAATCTCTTCTATGTTTTCTTCGCATACCCCGCCATCTATTTCGATCATGGTGGACAGGTTCCGGCCCTCAATCATGCTGCGCAGGGCTCTGATCTTATCGAGCGTGTTTGTTATAAATGTCTGCCCTCCGAATCCGGGATTAACGCTCATTATCACCACAAGATCGACATATTCCAGAATCCAGTCTATTGATGAAGGAGCTGTTGAAGGGTTTAGCGCTATTCCGGCGCGGCAGCCGGATTCTTTTATCAACTGGATAGTTCTGTTTGCATGAACACATGCCTCAATGTGTACAGAAATCAAGGCTGCTCCGGCTTTTGCAAAATCCGGAATGTAGCGGTCAGGCGCTTCGATCATCAGGTGCACATCGATCGGCAGCGATATAACACTGCTTGCAGCTTTAACAATCAACGGCCCCATTGTTATATTAGGAACAAAATGACCGTCCATAACATCAACATGTATCCAGTCCGCCCCTGCATCTTCAACAGATCTTATTTCATTTCCGAGCTGTGAAAAATCGGCAGATAGTATTGATGGCGCAATAAGCTTCTTCATTATCATTTCTCCTTTTTGAAATCTGCATCCTTCACTTGCTAATTTAATCTTAACAGTTGATTGCAAATTCTAAATAACAAATAACAAATAACAAATATCAAATAAATTACAATGACCAAAATTCAAAATCCCAAACCCGTACCTTTTTGGTCGAGTAGTCGAGTAGGAAAATGGTCGAGTTGTTAACTACTCGACTACTCGACTACTCGACTACTCGACTACTCGACTACTCGACTACTCGACTACTCGACTACTCGACTACTCGACTACTCGACTACTCGACTAATTTCCTACTCGACTATCCTGTTTCATTAAATATTGAAATTTGGGATTTATTTGTAATTTGATGCTTGGAATTTGGGATTTTATAAGTTCTTCTACCATGAGTCGAAAACTTGAGTTTTAATTAGTTTGCCATTTTCATATAGAAGAATGGTTGAATCATGATTTTTGGGGATTATCAGTAAGATTTCCTCACCAGGCTTTGCAAAGTTATCAAAAAGATCAATTGAAAGCCCGGAGCTGTTCAAGCGTACAAGAATATGTCTTTTTAGAAATCCGTCACCCAGCCTGTATCTGAAAATGCTCGCCCCTTTTGCGGCGTGTAAATATTGCTCTTTCATCCGGTCGTGTTTTCGGTTTATGATAATATTTACAAATGTACCTTCGACAACCCGATGGCCGTATAACGGTTCCTGGCTGACAATGACATTTTTGGGTTTGTCTTCATGGGGATAAAATTTAATTTCTCCGAGTAATAGATTGTTTTTTTCGATTAAAAATATTGCATCTTCAAGAGAAAGTCCTTTTAAGTCAAGCATCTTATATGCTTTTGGCCGTATACCCCCGCTCACAAGAAGATCTACATGTGCGCCACGCGTAATAATGCTGCCCTTTTCGGCTGACTGGGCGACAATCCCATCTTTTTTGATAATTTTACTATATATTGTCGATAATTCTCCCAGATGCAATCCGTTTTCTTCAAGGATTATTCGTGCCTGCTGAATTGAAAGATCTTGAAGATTCGGCATTAAAAGAGTTTTTGCCCCTTTTGAAATAATTATTCTGACATCGCGCCCAATTTTTATTTCCGAGCCGGGTTCGGGTTCCTGAAAGATTACATGGTCTGCTGGAATGCTTGGGCTGTATTCAGATCCCTTGATTTTTGTATTAAGCCTAAGATCTGTTAAAATTTCAAGAGCATATAATACATTTTCCCCGACAAGATCAGGGACGACAACAGTGTCTTCACTCTTGATAATTAGCGTGAGAGTGAAGTAGGCAGATACTCCGATAATAAGGATCAATGCAATAATGAAGGTTGAAACTTTTACAATTCGTGTGATCACGTCAATAGCCGGTGTCCATAATTAATTTAAGCAGGTTGCAGAATCTTTGTGTCTACCTCTTCCCTCAAGGGTTGGAATTCAATTCTTAGGTATGTTGCAAACGCAATTCTAAAAAATTCTGTTGCCCTGCGTCTGAGTTTTAGAAAATCATCGGTCTTGACTCCATGTGTTCTGCTGATTTTTTCAAGTTTTTTTATGTGTGCGGTCTTTTCCATTTCCCTGCCGTCAAAACTACATTGTACAACGTTTAAGGAAAGTGCAAAGAGCTCTTTAATTGTTTCAAAATAATTTTTTTTGTTATCTTCATAGTGCATTAGACTGTCTCCCCAAAAATCGGGGTTTTCGATCTGGCTTTCCGTGGTTTGTCGGAAATTATCGGATGGGATGAGTGAGTCAAGGAGCCTGCAAATTTTTTTTAAAATCGGTTTAACAAGCGCTGTATTACCGGCCATTGGAAATACAAGCTCGTTCATGATTTCCTGAAATTCGATGTTGAGTCGTTCACATTCATAAGATAGGGCTTGACCTAACTTTTCCATTCGATTTTCATCAGCCTTAGCCTCTTCCGGCCGAATATTCGGAAGTTCGGAGTGCTCCTTGATTGAGCGAAAGATTAAAAAGTTAGCCATCATAGATACAATATACAACAGTCCGGACGCGTTATTTATATCAACATCTCGTTTCAATAAGAATTCCCGGATTTCTGTTTTCATGGGGTGTTTCTTTGCCATTTGGGATTGCTTTTTTGCTCTTTCTTGTTTTAGTCGACTTTTTCTTCCCATAATTTTCCCTGAATCCGGATTAACCTGATTTATCGTAACTTGTTATTTACAGCTATCAAAAAAGGCTGTTACTGTCAATTAGGGTATAAGCTTCACTTACACCTAAATTGAGCGATTTTTTACTCGATCTGCACCGATCTCTTGCGCATCAAGGATTCGCGAAAATCCTCGACATATCCACAGGTATGCCTGTGGTTTTCGCAAACCCTTGATGCGCAAGATTTCGGCACATATCTTCGCAATAAATCGCTCAACTTAGGTTACAAAATTCTTGATTTGACTTAAACAGTGAACTGTGAAATCAAATTTTCAAAGACCCCAAAAAACTCACCGGACGCAAATGGCAGGAGGATTAGGATGTATGGTTTTTACGGCAGGATTTTAAAAATCGATCTTTCCACACAACGATTCGATATAACAACAATAGACGAGAAAATTTATTGCAGATATCTTGGTGGAAAGGGGCTTGCTTCTTATCTTCTTTATACACTTAACCCTGAAGGCGTTGACCCTCTTTCCCCTGCCAACTGCCTGATCTTTGCAACCGGCCCGGTTACCGGAAGCGTTATATGGGGTTCGAGCAGATACGGAGTTTTTACCAAATCGCCACAGACAGGCCTTTATTCAGAATCCTACTCAGGAGGCAGGGTGCCGGAAGCCATTGATTCAACAGGATTTGACGCTATTGTTATTATGGGTAGAAGAAAGAAGCCTGCTGTTCTGGAAATACATCCTGACGGGGCTGTTTTTCACGATGCCGGTGATATCTGGGGAATGGAAACTTATGAAGCGGAAGATACTGTTAATCAGCGGTTTGGAATTACAGGCAGGAAAACAAAAAAGGTTGGTTCAGTAGTAATAGGACCTGCCGGGGAAAAGCTTGTTCGCTTTGCCGTTATCGAAAACGACTACTGGCGTTCTGCCGGAAGGACCGGAGTGGGAACTGTCATGGGATCGAAAAATCTCAAGGCAATAGTTTTTAAGGGTGATGAAAGGCGTTTGCTTTTTGATAAAGAGAATATCAAAAGCTTTTCAAGGCAGGTTGCGGAAAAATCAAGGGATAATCCATCGGTTCTGGCTTTCAAATCCTGGGGAACTCCAAACATGGTTAGGACCGCTAATTTAGCAGGAGCATTTCCAACAAAATACTGGGCTGAAAGCTTTTTTGACAGATGGGAAAATATCAGCGCACAGGCGCTGCATGAGCGCTGCAGTGTTAAGCCCCATGCATGCCCCAAATGTTTTATTTCATGCGGAAGAATGACCACAGTTGTCAGCGGCCGCCATGCAGGGCTTAAGATCGAAGGGCCTGAATACGAAACTATCTACGCCTTTGGCGGCCTTTGCCTGATTGACAGCATTGAGGAAATCGTTTATTTAAATGATATCTGCGACAGGCTTGGTATGGACACAATAACGGCGGGCAATCTTTGCGGATTTACAATCGAAGCAGCAAAAAGGAAGAGGATAGATTTTCATATAGATTATGGTGACGTGGATAGTATTGCCGGTTTGCTTAAAATGATTGCAAACAGAGAAGGGATTGGGGATATTCTTGCAAGGGGGATTAGATATGCCGCAAAAGAATGGAAGCTGGAGGATTTGGCTGTTCATGTTAAGGGCCTCGAACCGCCGGGATATGATCCAAGAGTACTTAAGGGAAGCGGGCTTGGTTTTGCAGTATCTGACAGGGGCGCATGCCATTTAAGAGCAAACTTCCATAATCCGGAATTAACCGGTTTAATCGATCCTGGTGTTATTAAAGACAAAGCAAAGCTCTTTGTTGATTTCGAGGATCGTCTGACCCTCATGGACACCTTGATACTGTGCCGGTTTTACAAAGACCAGTGTTCATGGGAAGGGCTAAGTCAACTCATTCAAGTTACAACCGGCTTAAAGGAAAGCAAAGAGTCTCTTCAGAAAAGAGCCGCGGAACTAACCGATTTGATTCGTTGTTTTAATATTCGTGAAGGTCTGAGGCCTGAGGATGACAATCTTCCTGAGCGTTTATACAAAAAGTTTCATAAAACCAGCAGCGGCATAACTAAAGATGAGTTCAATGTCATGCTGAAGGATTATTACAATCTTAGAGGGTGGAATCGAAACGGTCTGCCGAAAATTAAATATTAAACCACCTTTTGTCATTCCCGTGAAGACGGGGCACGTAGTGAAGCATTAGCGCTATCCAGACAGCAGCATTGCTGGATACCCGCCTTCGCGGGTATGACAGGGATTGACAAGAAAATAAAAATCGGGAGCATTACCAATTTGTTAAAGCCGAAAACATAAACTCTATTCGGGCGGGATAAACCCGCCCCTACGAAATTTGATGCACGTAACACGTAGGGGCGGGTTTACCCCGCCCGATAAATGATGATGCTGTGGGATATCATTCCAATTTTAACAAACTGGTAATACTCCCTAAAAATCAACAGCATCTAACAAATGAATTATTTTTTGCTCAATTAGGCTTATCCTGTCGGAGTCTTTTTCAAAAGCCTAAAATGTTGCCAAAGGTTTCATATCGACTTGGAGATGGAAAGATTTGTATCTGGCTTTAAAAACGATTAAAGGTAACACTCACTATTTTATCAGGGAATCCTACCGTGATGGGACTTGCATGCGGAGTAGAGACCTGTTTGATCTGGGGACAGACCCAGCCAAATATATTATTTATCCGGGCGGAAATGCATTCTATATCGATGAAGCAGTTGATGATAGACTCCGGACTTTAAGCCGTAATTATTCTGTTGACGATCTTGACGATATTTTCTGGTGTTTCCTAAAGCCTGAAATCAGAGCGGCGCTGGAGCCGTATCGTCACATGGGAGGAACCTCAAGAAGAAGAACCGGTAAAGAAAAAGAGGAAAACCGGCAAAACGAGTTTCACATATTTGATAAACGCCGGGTCCATTATTTAAGGTTTGGCTATATAGACCAGGGAAGAATTGGACGTCTGCCCCCCAAACTGTTTAATAAGCTCAAAAACAAATCAAGGGATGAGCTGGAACAGTATTTTATGGAAATGGAAAGAGCTCTCGATAGATCAGAATTCAAGGTATATGTTTATGTAATTTTTGATCTCCAGAAATATTTTACTGAGTTGATAGCAAAATCAATGCCTGAGGGCCTGAATCAGAATAAGGTTGATCAATATTTCCTCGAAGAAATATGCCGGCTGAACAGCGACCGTGATTTCTGGACCGGAATGGATACAAAGTGGAACCTGCACGAATATCTGATCAGGTATGTTATTATGTTCTTTGATAGTGAATATGGCAGAAGTTCTTTTCTGGACGATTATATCCGTGACTATATGGATAGTAAAAGGGCGTATATCCCGCCACACAGGAAAAGTTCAGTAATTTTGAAAGAGGCCAGCACTATATTTGGAGTAAAAGAAGATGATCTCAAAAAAATGAGCAGGCAGGGTCTTACCAGGCTATATCGACGTATGGCTCAGAATTTGCATCCCGATAAAGGAGGAGAAAAGGAAAAATTTGTTAAATTGTCGGAAGCATATCATGAACTGTTGAAAAGCAAAACATGACGGCTCACCTCTTCTCTTTTTTTTTACATTTACTTATTGACGATATAAACTTATAAATTGAGGATGTCCCTTAAGTCCCCCAATAAATCATCATAGATTATGTGGCACAACAATTGCTTTGTTTTTCAAATCATAACAACCACCCATTGACAACAATTTATAAAGAATCTATTAATTAAAATCGGCAAGTAACAGAAAGATTTTTCTAATGATTCCATATAAAAACGAAAAAACTCAAAATGCCATAGCTTTTTTTGCAAAAAAGCACCTCCAAAAAACAAAAAAGCCTCTCTATCAAACCTATCTGTACAAATATTTGGGATTTTTGGACTTTATTAGCTTAAGAGAAACTGGACGACCTGCGCTTGGGTTGGTTTATAAAGCAATGAAACGGGGTCCAGTTCCCATTGAAATTTATCAAGACAAAAAAGACACCCCCCTCTATCGGTTTAAAAAAGATGAAAAAGGGGAATTTGTTACCTGCACTAAGAAGCCCAATATGGACTTTTTTTCTCCATATGAAATTGAACTTATGGAGAGACTTTTAGAAATATATGCAACACGGTGGATGACGACCGATGTTATAAGTGATTGTAGCCATGAAGACATCCTTGCTTGGAAACGCACTTGGGCACAAAAACCCAATGGTATTATTGACTACGCCTTAGAATTTGTCGGGGACCCACTGTTTAAACGCGAAAATGAACTAACCTATCAAGAAACAGTGTATTTGACTTATAAAGCTATGGCATCTTGAATCTTAAGGTAGGCACAGTTATTCGATGGAATAATTTTCCATCACATCCTATGAAGGGTGTTGATTGGGGCACGAAATAATGACCTCTAAGCTTGGCGATATCTGCAATCAAACATTCAGCCTTATTCACAGACGGTTGCGATATTTATATGTAATCTGTGGCATTGCATCTACAGCATAATTGGATAGTCTAGTTCCTCCTCCAGCCCCCACACACAATCTATCAATAAATAAGGAGATATAATCAAAAGCCGTGTTTAAGGGATTGCTGGTATATCCTCCAGGTAATTGTTTACCGGCAACAACCCGATCATTTTGAAACATCAAATAGGAAGGATACACATATTATATGTTAAGATAATGTTGTTGAAACTAAAAAATCCAGAACCATTTGTTAATGAGCCTGGTACTGAAATATTATGTAATGGAGCAAATTGGTGGAGATGTTCGGCACGAAGATTGATATTGTATATTGATAAATTGACTTGGATATTCACATAATATATGTTGCTTTAGATTAATTTCAGTCTGTTTTTGAACCTCAAGCAGGAGGATCAGGTGACCAGCCACAGTATTACAAAAAAATAAAGCCCCATTTCTTCAGTGATATGAAGGATGGGGCTTTTTGTTTTACAGGCCTGGGCCTAAAACCATAAACTAAAAAAAACAGATTTAGCTGTTCTGTTTTTGACGATACAAACTTATAAAGCGAGGAATGTCATATAAATATGACGGCTTTTTACGACGCCATCAAAATTATTTTAATTAAATGAACGCTTACAAAACCATAACAAATAGACCTGACAATACCAACATCTATCATGGCGATATAGTTGCAGGCTCTCTTCTTATTCAGGAAACCCGCAAGGTTGCATCTCTCCTTCTAAATAATGTTGCTGATGAAGAATGGAAACGAGCTATAAAAATTGATAATATCCTTCAGAAAAGAAGTCCTGCTTCAGCCATACGTCAGGCAAGACTAATAAAAAACCGTTTAACTTTAATGAGACCGGAGCTATGGAAACTGATCAAAGAGGGTAATTCTGATATTGCCGTTCAGGCTATCCTTGCGGCTTCTATTAAACATAGCAGTTTGCTTGGCGACTTTATGGATAAAATACTCAGAGAGCACTGGCTTACATTTAACTATAAAATTTCAGCTAAAGATTGGAACGATTATCTGGAAACATGTGTTCAAATAGATCCAAAAGTGTCGGAATGGAAAGCTTCTACCATATCAAAGTTAAGGCAGGTTGTTTTCAGGATACTGGCTGAAGCAAAATATATAGACAGCGCTCGAACTCTTAAGTTATTACCTGTTTCAGTCGTTCCTGAATTAAGGCATTATCTAACCAAAAATTCAGAAGATTATATACTGAAATGCATGGAGGTCACACAGTAGAGGAAAAGGATAATTCATGGAACAGCTTAAAGAGCGTTTAAATAAAATCATTCCCCGCATAACATCTGATGATTTTCTAAACAGCACCGGCCTTGGTAATGAGATTGCATTCTATATCTTTGACTATCCCTCTGAAAAAGAACTGGAAATAAGAGATCATATAAAATTTATTCTTGATCATCTAAAAAAAAAGAAACCTGAGCTGCGAATTAAACATATTAACCTTTTTGAACTTATTATTAATAATCTAAAAGATAATGATTTCCTGGACAGGGCTATCAAACTTCAAAAAGAAAAAGGTAACGAATCCTTGTTGAAAGCTTTAAAGGGTCTTCTGAATGGTAAAAAGATTGCAGCGGTTTTTGTTAAAGAGGCGGATCCTGATAACCATGATCTTGTATTAATATCCGGTGTGGGTAGTGTCTGGCCATTGCTCAGAGGCCATAGCCTTCTCAATAACCTTCATCCACTTATGTCTGATACACCGCTGGTCATGTTCTATCCTGGAGTATACAGCGGTTCAGACCTGAAATTATTCGGCAGGCTTGATCAAAAAAATTATTACAGGGCATTTCGTCTGGTGCCGTAGCTTAAAAGGAATCTTGAGATGCAAATTAAAGATATCTTCTTAAAGGACATTTTCCGGCCCATCAACGGTGTGGTTAAAGCAGACCAAATGGATGAGCCTATTGTGTGGCAGGAACTTGACGAATATGTTGTTACAAAAGAGCTTGACCAGCATTTCAGAAGATTTTTGGAGACTTATCTTGCCTCATTTGATGACCCGGACGATCTGGTACTGTCCGGGCGGATAGGAGTCTGGGTCTCTGGTTTTTTTGGTTCAGGCAAGTCTCATTTCATAAAAATCCTTTCATATCTTCTTGATAATAAAAAAGCCTTTAGCCCTGAGAACAAAACCATAAGAGAAGCTGTCAGCTTCTTTGAGGACAAAATCAAAGATCCTATGTTGCTGGCAGACATTAAACGTACCGGCCAAAATGATACAGATGTCATCCTGTTCAACATTGACAGCAGGGCTGATCCTTCTGAGGGCCGTAGCGCCATCCTTTCGGTATTCTGGAAGGTCTTTAATGAAATGCTGGGTTATTGTGTCCAGTATCCCCATATTGCAGAGCTTGAACGGCATCTTGTCAGCGAGGGAAAATATGAAGCCTTCTGTAATGAATTCAATAAACTGTCCGGAGCAAAGTGGGCAGATAAACGTGATGGATATCTGCTGATGCAGGATGAAATTGTTGGGTCCCTGGCAAAGTCTCTGGATATGAGTAAAAGCTCAGCAGAAAAATGGTTTGATAAGGCAGAAAAAATATTTGGCCTTACCATTAAAGAATTTGTCAGGCGGGTTAAGGAATATCTGGACTCAAAATCACCTCGGCACAGGATAGTATTTCTTGTTGATGAAATTGGTCAGTTTATAGGCGATGACACTCATTTAATGCTGAGCCTTCAGACAATTGTAGAAGAATTGGGCCGTGTCTGCCACGGACGGGCATGGGTTATTGTAACATCTCAGGAGGAGATTGATAAAATTGTAGGAGATCTTAAAGCATCAAAAGCAAACGATTTTTCAAAAATTCAAGGCCGTTTTAATACACGGCTTTCCCTTTCCAGTTCAAATACAGATGAAGTAATACAAACACGTCTCCTCTCGAAAAAAGATATCTCCAGGCCTGATTTATCGGATCTTTTCAGGAAAAAAGGTGATATTCTCAAAAGCCAGCTCAGCTTTACCGCTGACAGCACGACAATGAAGAACTATACAGATGAGGATGATTTTATAGCAAATTATCCTTTTGCTCCGTATCATTTTCAGCTTCTGCAGGAAATTTTTGAATGTATCCGTAAAGCCGGTGCAACCGGACTACATCTCAGCCGCGGCGAGCGCTCCATGCTTGATGCATTCCAGTCTGCTGCAAAAAACATTTCTTCAAAAAATATCGGCTCACTTGTTCCTCTCTTTGAATTTTATCCATGTTTGGAAAGCTTTCTGGACACATCAGTAAAAAGGAGCATTGATCAGGCAAAAGAAAATAAGGGCATTAAAGCTCCTTTTGATATTCAGCTCCTTCAAACCTTATTCCTGATTCGTTACATCGACATTGTTAAACCGAATGTGGAAAACCTTGTAACCCTTTGCATTGATGAGGTTGACGCGGACAGGATAAACATTAAGCAAAATATTGAAGAATCCCTGCAACGTCTTGAACATGAAAATTTAATAAACCGCAATGGCGATCTATATTTTTTCCTGACAAATGAAGAAAGGGATGTTTCAAGAGAGATAAAAAATGTTGATATTCCTTCTGCAGAGGAAACAAAGCTCCTTTGTGAAATAATATTTGACGATGTATTAAAAGGGAAAACCAGGCATCGTTATAAAGACTATGGAAGAGACTATCAGTTTAACAGGATATGTGATGAACAATTTTATGGCAGCAGAGGCGAACATGATCTTGCCGTTGAAATCATTACGCCGTATTTTGACCAGTACACTGTTTTTGGGGACGGGAAAGGCATACTTTACAGTTCGGATCACAGCGGCCATGCTGTTATTAAATTTCCTGACACCAAAGGTTTAGAAGAACTGCGGATATTCCTGCAGACCGATAAGTATATTCGCCTTAAAAGCGATGCCGCAGCGCCCAATACATTAAAAAAGATTCTGAGCGACCGGCAGGAAGAAAACAGGCAGAGAAAAGAACGACTGATAGCTCTGCTTGAAGACATGATTACACATGCGGATTATTATGGTCTTGGCAAGAAACTGGAAATAAAGTCAGCCGGCGCAGTTGCAATGATTAACGAAGCCCTTGACTATCTTGTATTAAACATATTCAGCAAATTCAGCTATCTGAAGAAACTGCATGAAAACCATCAAAAAGAGATAAAAGCCATACTTCTTTCAGATGACATCGTACATAATCAAATCCGGTTTGAGTTCGAAAAAAAAGAAACAGAAGATGTTAAAGAAATCCGGACATATATAGATTTAAAGGTTGCAGGCAATTATCCTGTTAAGCTTGATGAAATGGTCGCTCATTTTTCCAGGCGTCCATTTGGCTGGCCGGAATGGGGAATTGTTATCCTTGTTTCAAAGCTTTTTGCAGGTGGTATTATCAATCTTGTGGTGGATGGCGCTAAAATCCTGCCCAGTGAAGCCGTTGATTCCTTAACAAAAACAGGCCAGTGGAAAACCGTTAAAATTGCAAAAAGCAAAGTCCCGACCCTGGAAGAGCTGAAGAAGGCTCAGGAACTTGGCAAAGAGCTTTTCGGAAAGATCGGTCCGGACGGCCATGAAAAGCTCATGCAGTTTTTAAAGGAGAGCCTGAGCGGATGGAAGGAATCACTTAATACTTTTAAACCCCTTGCAGATACAGGGAAATACCCGGGAAAGAAAGAAATTGATGGATGTCTGGCCTTGCTCGCAAGGCTGCTTGAGATCCATGACTCCAGTGAATTTATAAGCGCTTTTAACAAGCGTAGAGAAGACCTTGAAGACGCTTCCGATGATTTAAATAATCTGATAGATTTTTACAAGCACCAGAAGCCAACATGGGAATCACTTCTTGATGCAATTGACATTTTCAAGCCAAACAGGTCGGATATTGAGAAAAACCCTGATGCATTAAAAAGACTTCGCCGTATGGATGAAATAATAAATGTTACAAGTCCCTACAGCATGATAAACGAAGTTAATAATCTTATATCAAGTGTAAAAGCGGTAAATGATGCCCTGATTGAGGAAAATAGAAAATCTACTATTGAGATAATTGACAAAAAAATTGATCAGATTAAAGCTGTCCTTAATGGGAAAAAAGCAGGTGATGAATTGAGAAACAAGGCGCTTTATCCCATACAGAACACAAAGAAAAATGTATTATCAAATACAAGCATACCAGGCATCAATTATCAGATAAAGGAAACACAGGAACAGTTTAATGATGCTGTTGAACTGATAGAAAAAGAAACAGAAGAAAAAGAACCTGGGGCCAGGAAGAAGATCCAGGATATTAACCCGGCATATTATGTCTTAAAACCCTACATTGAAACAGCAGAACAAGTTGAAGAGTTTCTTGATAAATTGCGCAAAGAGCTTTTAACTGCCATAAAAAATGATAAACGGATAAAGATACTTTAGATAATTGTTGGAGTTATATGAACACCGCACAAATCAAGGCATATGCACCCAAGGCACGAAGGGATTTTATTCAGGCTGTTACTGAAAAGGCAAACCAGGTCGGTTTATCAGCAGAAAACATTGAACCTGTGGAGATAAAGGGTGATGTCGCCATTATAGCGGGCAGGCCATTTCCTGAAAAGGTTGGAGAACTGCAAAAGAAACTGGCTAAACGCATACAAAAAAACGGGTTCGATCAGGTTATGGAATTTGCCGCCTATACATGGTTCAACAGGTTTGCTGCCCTGCGGTACATGGAGATACACAACTACCTGGGCCATGGTTTCCGTGTTCTGAGCAGCAGGGGCAACTCAAATGTCCCGGAAATACTGGAAGAAGCCGCAAATATTGACCTGCCTGGTCTTGACAAGAAAAAGGTTATGGAGCTTCGGCTTGCAGGGGACAAGGACAATGAGCTTTACAGAATACTTATTCTGGCACAATGTAATGCCTTGAATAAATCCATGCCTTTTTTGTTTGAAAAAATAGACAGCGAAACAGAACTTTTGCTTCCAGACAACCTTTTGCATTCAAATTCCCCCATTAGAAAGTTAGTCGAAGAAATTGATGAAGAACAATGGAATGAAGTTGAGATAATCGGATGGATTTATCAGTTTTATATCTCGGAACGAAAAAACGAGGTTATCGGTAAGGTTGTGAAGAGCGAGGATATCCCTGCTGCCACTCAGCTTTTTACGCCAAACTGGATTGTAAAATATATGGTCCAGAATACCCTTGGGAGGATGTGGCTTGCCACTTATCCGGATTCTCCGTTAAAAGGTAAGATGGAGTACTACATTGAGCCTGCTGAACAGGAACCGGAAGTCCAGAAACAGCTTGATGCCATCACGCCGAAAGAACTGAATCCCGAAGAAATCACCTTTTTAGACCCTGCATCCGGTTCCGGTCATATCCTTGTTGAAGCATATAATGTGTTTAAGGAAATATATCTGGAAAGGGGTTACAGGACAAAGGATATTCCAAGATTAATTCTGGAGAAGAATCTTTACGGGCTGGATATTGATGACAGGGCGGCACAATTGGCTTGTTTTGCGGTTTTGATGAAGGCTCGAAGGGATGATCGAAGGATATTAAGCCGTGATGATTTGAAGCTGCACGTTATGGCGATACAGGAAACCAGCAGTTTTGATACCGAAGCATTGACTAAAAATCTACTTAAGGAAAAAGTCATCCGGTTTACCGGTGAAAATGAACTGTTCCCGGATTTCAAAGGCCAGATGGCGTTAAGAGCCGTTAAACGCCCCGAAGTCAGCCGTGATGATGTTATTGAGCTGCTTGAGCTGTTTCAGCACGGCAAAACATTCGGGTCGCTGATCACTATTCCTGAAAGTCTCGCCGAAAAGCTGCCCTTGTTTGCACGTCTGATAGAAGATAAACTGCAAAATAGCGATATGTTTGAAAGGACGGCGGCATTGAAGTTTAAGCCTGTTGTGGATCTGGCAATAACTTTGGCCAAAAAATATGATTGTGTGGTGACCAATCCGCCTTATATGGGTGGGAAGGGGATGAATCTGGTTCTGAAAGACTTTGCAAAAAAATATTATCCTGATGAGAAGGCCGATCTTTGTGCCATGTTTATAGCACGGGGATTCGAATTTGCAAAATCATCTGGTTTTAACGCATTAATTACAATGCAAAGCTGGATGTTTCTTTCATCGTTTCAAAAATTCCGCGAAAAACTGTTGGGCACAAAGACCCTTTTAACTATGGCACATTTAGGAGCAAGGGCCTTTGGTTCAATTTCAGGTGAAGTTGTTCAGACTGCAACTTTTATATGCTTAAACAGAAACATCAACACATATAAACCTATTTTCTTTCGACTTATTGAAGGTAATGAAATAGACAAAAAAATATTATTAAAACAAAGAAACAATTGTTTTTTCAAAACAAACCAGAATGATTTTAAAAAAATCCCTGGAAGTCCGATTGCTTATTGGGCAAGTAATAATGTGTTTAAAGTATTCGAACAATTTCCCAGTGCCGATAAATATATTGCACTTCGAGAAGGTATTCATACAAGCAACAATGAATTATTTTTGCGGAGATGGACTGAAGTAAGAATTAATAAATTTTCTACAGATATTAGAGGATATGATGATATAGAATATAATGATGTTAAGTGGCTTCCTTATAACAAAGGAGGTCCATTTAGGAAATGGTATGGAAATAATGAACTTGTAATTTGCTTTGACCGTGAATGTCGAGATCAAATGGTTAAAAGCAAAACCCATGTTCGACCAAGCCAAAGTTTATATTTTCAAGAAGGTGGAACATGGTCGGCATTATCAAGCGGGAAATTTGGTATTAGATATTACCCTCATGGATACCTTTTTGATAGTAAAGGTCAAGTAGCAGTTGGTAAACTTCATAAATATATAATTGCATATTTCAATTCATGCTGTTGCCAAACTTTTGCGAACATTTTAATGCCTACATTAGACTATAAGTGTGGCGACGTTAAAAAACTTCCGTTTCAGTTATTAAATGAAAAAAAATATATTGAGCAATTAGCAGATTCGGCAATTGAACTTGCTCGCCAAGATTGGGATTCCTTCGAGGCATCGTGGGACTTCCAGACATTTCCAATGCTCGACTCTGAACTCAAAACATCAACAACCGAACACTCCTTCACAAACTGGCAGACTCACTGCACCACCCAGATCAAACGCATGCAAGAACTCGAAACCGAAAACAACCGCCTCTTTATCGAAGCTTACCGCCTTCAGGATGAGCTAACCCCCGAAGCCCCCGAGGAACAGATCGCCCTGGCCAGCGCTGACCGTGAATCCGATATCAAACAACTCATCTCCTACTCCATCGGCTGCATGATGGGGCGATACAGTCTCGAGCACCCGGGTCTCATCTACGCCCACAGCGGCAATGAAAATTTTTGGGAGATTTTCAACCACAAAACAAATAAACATTCAGATAATCCTTCTTTGCGTTCTGGCGGTGAATTCCAACCCGATGATGACGGCATTATCCCAGTAATGGATATCGACTGGTTCGAAGATGATGCGGCAAAACGGTTTATTGATTTTATAAAAGCAGCCTGGCCCCCCGAACACCTTAATGAAAACCTGAAGTTCATCGCAGACAGCCTGAAACCAAAGAATAATGAAGCGCCAGTCGATACCATCCGACGTTACCTGAGCACCGGCTTTTTTAGAGATCATCTCAAGACCTATAAAAAACGCCCCATTTACTGGCTCTTTTCAAGCGGCAAACAAAGGGCTTTTGAATGCCTGGTCTATTTGCACCGGTATAATGAAACAACCCTGCCGAGAATGCGGAGCAATTATGTAACCCCTCTTCAAGGCAAATTTAACGCAAGGCTGGATTATCTTCGTACCGAAATTGACGCTGCTGATACAGCTTCGGCAAAGAAAAAGATCCAGAAAGAAATAGATATATTGAAGAAAAAGCAGGCGGAACTTTCAGCATTTGATATTGAACTGCGCCATTATGCGGATATGAAAATACCTATGGATCTGGACGATGGAGTTAAAGTGAATTATGACAAGTTTGGAAATCTGCTGGCTGAAAAAAAGGCCGTAACTGGTAAGAAGTAAATTTTATAAAATATTTGGCTTTATTTATGGACATCAAACAAATCAAAGACAGCCTGAATAAGATTTTCAAAGAAGAAAATAAGCGCATTATCTTCTGGTATGATGCTGAAAAGGAATTTGAGGAGACTATTCCTTCAATTGAGATTGACGGTGTTAATATTCTTCATTTGAATGAAACAGGTTCGCTTGAATTAAAGATCAGACTGGAGATTAAAGACACAACTGGAAAATATATCATTTATGCTCCTTACCCTGAGCCCGCGCCTGAAGATGACTGGCTTTATGATATCCGGCTTTACAGTTATACATTCCATGCAGATAAAGCATCTATCATCCTAAAAGAACTGACACTTGAAAATCAAAGCATACGTCCATATTTAAACAAACGTAAGGATTTTTTCAGAAGCCGGGACAGGCTTAACAGGCTGAAGAAATGGGTCAATCCTGATGACAGGGAAGATGATATTGACCTTAAAATGCTTGCTGTCATCACAAGGGCTGACCAGCCCGAGCCATTTTCAATCCTGATGAAACTACTTGGCTCGTTTTGCCGGGATGGCAAGTTTGATGTTGATGAACCCTCCAAATCGTGGACAGAGATTGGAAAACTTGAATTAAAGCCTTCATTCTGGAAACTTCCGGCTCAAACATTTGGATACATAAGCGAAGATTCCCCGAATTTAACTGATTTTTTGTTTCGGTTGTTTGTGACTGATCTTTCAAATAGCCTGAAAGCCGAGCTGCCCGCATCTATTTCCCATTTTGTAATTCAAAGTCCCTATCCGGCAATGAATTCATCTGTGTTTCTGTCTCAGTGGCGCAGCAATACCGGTCATTTTAAGAACTTTAATATTATTTCAAAGTTCATTGCTGGAAAGCTGAAAATTGATGAATTGCTGATATCCTTTAATGTTGAGTCATTACTTGAGGTGATGACATTTGAGTCCGTAGAGCGCAGGATTATCAGCGTTCTCAGGAATCAAATCGGTACGGATTCCGAAAAAGATTATCAGGAGGTACGGGCTGCGATCAAAAGCAGGCTTGACGGATACTGGGCAATCACTGTTTTAAATGAAGATTCTCAGATAAACCTTTATCAAACGGTTTATCACGCATTAGAGGCTGCGATCAAACTGTTCGATCTCAGAAAGAAATATGATGCGGGCTTCAGTTACCCCACGGCTGAAGATATGTTTAAAGCATATACAAACGAACTGTTTTTATTTGATCAACATTACAGGAAATTTCACGAGCTTGCGGATAAAGCTGATCTGGCGGGTTGGGATGTCCTGAAATCGCTTCGAGAGGCTGTTGAGAACTGCTATAGCGGATGGTATATGGATCAACTGTCACTTAAATGGGGTGACTTTTTAGAAACACAACATGCTGATAATCTGCTTAAAAAATGGAAAATTCCAAATGTAGTCAACCAATACGATTTTTTTAACAGATATGTTGACCCGACACTGAAAGGGTCTTTGCGAAACAGGCTGTTTGTTATTGTCAGCGACGCTTTCCGCTTTGAAGCCGCAGAGGAGCTTGCTCAGAAAATCAATGGTAAATACCGTCTGCAAGCTGAGCTTGAGCCAATGCTCGGCATTCTGCCCGGATACACGGCTTTGGGAATGGCATCATTGTTGCCTCATAAAACTATTTCCTTCAAAGACAGTCCGACCGCGGATATTGTTATAGATGAAAAGCCGGCTGGTTCACTGGATCAACGTGCGGATATCTTGGGAAAATACAGCGGCACTGCGATCAAGGCAGATAACCTGATGTCCATGAGCAAGGATAAAGGGCGGGAGTTTGTTAAACCGCATCGAGTCATCTATATTTACCATGATCAGATTGATGCAATTGGTGATAAAGCTGTATCGGAGAGTAATACATTTGAGGCTGTACGAAAAGCCATAAATGACCTGTATGCGCTGGTTAGCTTCATCATAAATAGTTTAAACGGGACAAGGGTTATTATCACAGCGGATCATGGATTTATTTATCAGGAGAAAACTCCTGAACCTATTGATAAAAGCAACCTCGATATAAATCCAAGAGATGCGGTAAAAACTCATAAAAGATTCATGCTTGGGAGAAATTTAGGCAAATCAGATAAAGCCTTCTCCGGCAATACAAGAATAGCGGCTAAAACTGATACAGATATGGAATTTTTGTTGCCTAAAGGTGCGAATCGTTTCAATTTTGTCGGCGGGGCAAGATTTTTCCACGGTGGCGCTATGCTTCAGGAAATTGTAATCCCTGTGATTACAGTATACGAAATGAAGGGGAAACATCTGGAAAAATCCGAAGTGCGTCAAGTCGGCGTATCGCTGCTTGGTTCATACAAGAAGCTGGTAACTAATAGACCAATTTATAAATTTATCCAGACCGATGCTGTGTCTGACCGCATGAAGCCAATAAAGTTGAAAGTGTCTCTTCGTGATGCAAATGAGCTTATAAGCAATGAAGAAACAGTTACATTTGACAGCAGGTCTTCATCAATGGATGAACGCCAAAAGTCCGTAAAGCTGGCGCTAAAGACAAGATCGTACGACAATAAGAAGGAGTACTATCTGGTATTACGGAACATTGATGACACCGAATATGATAGAATACCGACAATAATAGATATAGCCTTTGCAAACGATTTCTAAAGGTAATGATTATGCAAACTGATACAAACATTGACGAGTTGCTGAATATTCATTTCGCTGGTCGTGTTGTGCGTAAGGATCTGACAAAATTGCTTAAGGAAGGGGCTAATGTCCCGGTTTACGTTCTGGAATATCTCCTTGGAATGTATTGCGCGGTAGATGATGAGGAAGTAATTCAGGATGGACTTAATACAGTCAAGAATATCCTGACTGAAAATTATGTCAGACCGGATGAAGCTGAAAAGATCAAATCAAAAATAAAAGAGTTGGGTAATTATAAAATCATCGACAAAGTTACTGTCAAGCTGAACGAAAAAAGAGACGTTTACGAAGCAATGCTCTCTAATCTCGGCGTTAAGGGCATTGAAATATCCAGCGAAACCATCAAAAAGTATGAGAAACTTCTTGTCGGCGGTATTTGGTGCATTATTAATCTTAAATACTTTTATGATGAAGGATCAAAAAACTCACCTTTTATAATTTCCGAACTCAAGCCAATTCAGATGCCAAATCTCGATATGGAGGCTGTCTTTGAAGGCAGAAAAGCATTTACTGAAAGCCAGTGGCTGGATGTTCTTTTGAGGTCAACTGGTTTAGAGCCAACAGCCTTTGAGGAACGCGTAAAGTGGCACCTGATGGCGCGCTTAATACCTTTTGTCGAAAATAACTACAACATTTGCGAACTCGGGCCGAGAGGGACGGGCAAAAGTCACATTTACAAAGAAATCAGTCCAAACTCGATACTGGTTTCAGGTGGCCAGACTACTGTCGCAAATCTATTTTATAATATGAGCAGCCGAATAGTGGGGTTAGTCGGTGTATGGGATGTGGTAGCATTTGACGAGGTGGCTGGAATCAGATTTAAAGACAAGGATGGCGTGCAGATAATGAAAGATTTCATGGCATCAGGTTCCTTTTCCAGAGGACGTGATGTTATCAGTGCAAATGCGGCTATGGTTTTTGTCGGAAACATAAATCAGAGTGTGGATACTCTTGTAAAAACAGGACACCTGTTCGAACCTTTTCCTAAAGAAATGATTGATTCCGCTTTCTTTGACCGGATGCATGCATACCTGCCAGGGTGGGAAATTCCCAAAATGCGCCCTGAATTTTTAACGAATCAATATGGATTGATTGTCGATTTTCTCGCTGAATTCTTGCGGGAAATGCGTAAGAGGAGCTTTTCTGACTCTATAGATCAATATTTCAAGATCGGAAACAACCTGAACCAGAGAGATGTCATTGCAGTGCGCAAGAGCGTTTCCGGTTTACTAAAATTGCTTTACCCTCATGGTGAATTTGACAAGGATGCAGTGGAACATTGTCTTGTCTATGCGCTGGAAAACCGAAGACGAGTTAAGGAACAGCTCAAGAAAATCGGAGGCATGGAATTTTATGACGTTCACTTCAGTTATATAGACAATGAGACATTAGAAGAAAAGTTTGTCAGCGTTCCTGAACAGAGAGGCGGTTCATTAATACCTGAAGGACCACTGAGTCCTGGCACAATGCATACAGTTGCTCTCGGCACAAGTGAACATTTGGGACTCTACAGGCTGGAACTTCAGGTCGTCGGAGGAAACGGCAAACTCTCCATTTCCGGTTCTGGAGTTAATCCCAAGACTAAAGAGGCAATCAAGATAGCGTTCGATTATTTTAAAGCCAACATAAAAAGAGTGAGTTCAATGAGTAAGGTTGGAGATCACGATTACCATATTCATATCGTGGAAATACACAATACCGGCGCTGCAAGTGCATTAACCCTCTGTAGCTTTGTTGTATTGTGCTCAGGGCTTATGAGCAAACCGATACAAAGTCAAATGGTCGTTCTTGGCGACATGAGCCTGGGAGGAAACATTGTGCCAACTTCAAATCTCGCAGAAACCTTGCAAGTAGCTTTTGATTCAGGCGCCAAACGTATTTTAATACCCATGAGCAATGTTGGCGACATCCAGACTATCCCAGGAGAACTCTTCGCCAAATTTCAGACCAGCTTTTATTCCGATCCTGTTGATGCTGCATTTAAAGCGCTTGGGGCAACATATTGATTAAGTTCTTGACTGCGAGAAAATGTGGATTTCATCAGATGCCAGAAAAGAAGTCCTAAAGCGCCTGCTAAAACTAAACCACGAAATCCACGAGCAGGAAGACAAAGCAGGCCTGCACACAAAAGGAAAAACCAAAAAGAAACAAAAAGCCGATGCAACAGAACAGATGAAGTTGTTTTAAAAAAACATTCAAAAATTATAAGAAAATCAACATTTACTCGTCAAGTGGTTTTAAATTTGATATTAGACAGAAACTATATGCTAACTGGTTATCTTTTAGTACTCAATATTCCATATTGCATTAGAGGGTTATAATAATGGCGTTCCCTACTTTGCCACTTAAGAATTTGGAAAATAGACACATTGGTTTGACTCAAACGATTGCTGAATGTTTTTGTGAAGCGGCTTTCGTTTGTTTAGATCGGAATCATACTCCACCACAGGACTTCATTCTTTCGGGGGATGATTTTGAAAAGAAAGCCATGGTTGACTGGATTTCTCCTGATGATCGTTGTAAAAGAGCATGGGCTAATAAAGATGACGCTACCAGGGACGGTGCATATGCATGCGCATTAGCTGCAACCGAACTATGTTTAGGTCTATATGCCGTTAGCCGTGCAGAGACGCTTACGGGAGCTGATTATTATATAGGACCTGATCCTAATTCAGTTGAAGATTTAGAGGATTGTTTGCGTTTAGAGGTCTCTGGTACCGATATGGATATTTATGAAGTTCGGAGGCGATTAAAAAACAAGGTTAATCAAGCTGCTGTTGGTAAGAGCAATTTGCCTGCTATTGCTGCTGTCGTCGGTTTTAAGGTTAAAAGAATTTTAATGCAGAATGTACAAGAGGAACAATGAGCTGGTTAGAAAATCACTCAGATAGTGAAAAATTCGCAAGCCTTGCAGATTCAGCCCTTAAAAATGGGAATATTAACGAAGCCGAAAAAATGTTCAAGCAAGCAGCTGAATCCGAAGAGAAATCTTTATCTTTTATTGACCTGTCAAAAAAAAGGACCCTTGGGATTACGGCTGTTAGCACCGCAGCCTTGTATTTCAAAGGCAAAGATTTTGTAAAGGCAGAACATATTGCCCATAATTGGCTTGCTTGCGGTGAGTTGCCGGAATTTGCAGCGATCCAACTACAAACAATTCTACAAACTATATGGAATGAGAGAACTTTTCGTAAAGCTGGAGTTGAGTTTACGAAAGGTACCGTTCTGGTTTCAGTTAGTGGCGGCATGATTGTTCCAGGCGGGGCCCCGCTTGACCTTATACATCGGAAAGTAGATGAAGTTAAGAATTTATTTTACAGAACTATTGAAATGCAGCTAAATCGCCCTTTTCGAAGACGCGGGGCGCCAGCAGGTGAGATCCAAGAACAATTCCGGCCTTGGCTTTTCCAAGCTGAGCCTGGCAGCTATCAATTTGCGGTGCGCGTTCAAAAGCCAGCACAGCTTCCACTATTTCCCAATGGGGCACCTGAAATCGAGGAAGTTACAGGCAAATTCTTTGAAATTCTTGAAGCAGCAGCAAAAAAATCTCATGAAGATTTGATAAATATTGTTCCAGATAAAGAATACCGTGAATCATTCCTCAAGCTCACAAGAAATCTTGCCCCAACTGGAAAATCTTTTGAGACCTTAGAAATAAAGTCCGCAACAGATATAGAAACTCTACCAATTACTTTCAAACCTGAATCAAGAAAGGCATTAAATAAATCACTTCGAACTACAAAAAAGAAAAGCGAAGGGGATTCTAAACTAGAAGAAAAGCAGCTATCAGGAGTTTTACGTGCTCTTCATTTGGATAAAGATTGGATTGAAATAAACATACCTGAAGAAACCGAAGCAATTAGGATATATCAGACTGGTGATGTGATCGATGATATTGTAGGGCCGATGGTGAATCAGTGCGTATTAGTTGATGTCCTATTAACAGTTGATGGGAAATATCTATTCCAAGACATCCAATCTGACGAATAGAAGATAACGAGTCGAGAATCGACGGGAAAACGCTGGCGCGTTTCCCGCGTCTCAGCTCCAGCGTTGTCGTACCAAAAGAGGCTACTTATCGTAATGCTAAATGACCAATATAATTCCTTCAGCAAATTTAAGGCTCTGTTTATGAACGAGTGTGAGGGGGACGTCCTTAAATACTCAAATAACTCAATCGTCCAGATGACAACCTGCTTCTTTCGCTATCTTCTTTCCTCTTTTTACTGCGTAGCTCACCGCAGCAAGTGTCATGTCAAGGGAAAAGGGTTCGGTGTCGCGTCTTGATTAGCGCATTAGCTGACATCTGTTTATACAGATACATTGAAAAAATATGTTAAGGCCATGGAGAATTGAGTTTAAAGATACAGTTCCATAATTCCAATCTTCAGGAGCTTTCCGAAAACGTCATAAACACGATTTCAACCTTCAAGGCACAAGAATTCCAAAAACAATACGGCAAGGAAACCGTCAACCTATGGAAGCACCTAAAAAAAACCGAAGGCATTTTACTTTCAATAAGGCCATCCGTGACGTTATGCACCTGCACGAACTTCACAAACAAATGGACGAATCAATAATTTCCGTCCTTTTTCCGTAAGCCTGTACCTCTGTTTGCTGCTACGTGGTTTGTCCGGTATGGTCATTTCAATCAGACCCAGCTTTATGCCGATTTGCTGGTAGTTTTCCCTAAAGTGTTTTTCATCTTTCAGTCCCAGTTTTTCCTGAATTTCACCGCGTGTCATTTCCCCTTGCATAACGGAAAGCATCTTTTTGACTTCGGGGGTAACTTCGGGGGTAACTTCGGGGGCAAGTTTTCCGGATTGTGGTTCAGAACCCTTAATCTGCTGAAACTCCGGGACCTTAACGATGATGCGGAACACATCGCCCTCAATCATTTCGGGATCAGCGCCGCCATAGGCTTTGCCGTATCTCATCATTTTCCGCATACCGGAACCCAGCTCATCGGCTCGGTGGATTTCCCGAAAAAAAGCTCCGACGACCGGATTTTTTGGAAAAGGGGTGAATGTAGTTGGATTCAGTACACCGAACCCGTGGGGTTTATTGCTGTTTTCGGTGCGCACCTGCCCGTACTCAATGATCAGCTTCGCAGGAAAGGCGTTGCGGTACTCCCGGTGAATCAAAATATTGGACGCCACTTCACGGAAGATGGCATCGCGAATGCTGATGCGCTCCATACCTTCCAGATAAAAGGGGTCGGGCAAGTGTTTTTGGATAAATGCGATGACACGCTCGTAACTCTCAATCAGGTTAGTCCTGACAAGATCCCGGTCGTCATAACGATCCAGGTTAACTTTTCGCAAAATGAGGTCGGTGCGGTGATGGGGAACAGCAGTGAGAATCACGTTGTCCCTGCCCAGCAGAAGAATGCCTGCCAGGGTGACGCCGCTTTTTCCAGTTTCGTGGTCAGTCTGGTAGAGCTGGGCGCTCTTGATCAGCTCCATATCGTCCATGCCGAGCCAGGGATGACCATCTTGCCAGACACCTGCCAGTTTGCGGCATTTGTCGATCAGATCGGCTCGTAAATCCTCCAGACTGGCAAATGGATAGATTTTGTTTTCGGAATAGGTGGCCTGCTTACGGTGATACAGTTCAGCCACCTGGATGGTGTGATCGGTGATGTCAAGATCGCCATCCTCATTGCGGTCGTAAATGTGACCATTGCATCGATGGACTTGCGAACTTTCCGGGACATAGATTCGCAGGATGGATTTTTCGTTAATTTCCACTTCATCTACGGAGAGGTAGGCTGGTGGTCTGATTTTCTGCGGGTTGTTGATGGCGGTGACAAAATCCTTTTTAATTTGTGTGACCGTATCCGGGTCAATTCCCGTGACTTCACCGGAATCCTGAACACCAAGCAAAATAGTTCCACCGTGCCGATTGAGGAAGGCACAAACGCTCTCATACACATCCCTGTTGAGACGATTCCGGCAGGTCTTGAATTCTGTGGAAATTCCCTCCCCCTGTCGGATCAATTTCAATAATTGGCGTTCATTTGGGCTCATTCGCAGTTCTACCCCAAGACGATTCGGACTTTATCGGGCTCTTTACCTTTGGTGGGTTCGTTTAGGTATTCGTCAAAACGTTTCTTCATCTCCATCGGGGTCGCGGGTGAACCCCAAGTCCGTTACCAGTTCCTGAAACAAAATATATATTATATCATTCGCAAGGCAAAAAACAAGAAAAAATAAAGCATTGGTTGTGTTAGCTCCTACAATCAACGCTTTCGGCACAAAAGGGAATTGCACAAACTGCGAGTCGCGACTCGTTCTCACTGGTACCATGAATGCCTTGCTGAAAAAATTGTCTCTTTCTGCAAAAGCTCAAACCAGGAAACATTTTTCCGCTTAACAATATTATATAAAATGTTAAGCGATCTTGAATAAAGCGCAGGAATTACCATTAAAACAGGGGTAATTCCTGCGCTTTATTGGTTGAGAATTTAACATTATTGTTATAATAAATGTCAAACATAGAACCTTGAAACACAAAGCGAGTTAATAATATAATGAGTGCAAAGAAACCCCTCTTTAAACTGACCTGTGAGTATTGTAAATTCTATCATTTGCATATCTGCAACGCATTCGGAGAACAGGTTAAAGGCAGCAGCTCTGCCTGCAATAATTTTGAAATGGCAGACAAGTTCTGGTGCGATAAGAACAGCTATCAGATGTCCATTGCTGCCTGTTTAAACCGTCAGGGCCATAAACATTCTGGATGTGTCCGTTGTTTACAGGGGAACGGTGTGCGAAGGCTTATGAACCAAAGGCAGTTATCGCTTTTTGACAGGTTTTCATTACAAAGGATGGGTGAGGGGGACATCCTATAAATACTCAAATAACTCAATCGTCAAGATGACAACCTGCTTCTTTCGCTATCTTCTTTCCTCTTTTTACTGCGTAGCTCACCGCAGCAAGTGTCATGTCAAGTGAAAAGGGTTCGGTGTTGCGTCTTGATTAGCGCATTAGCTGACATCTGGTTACGCAGATACATTAGTTCCCAGTTCCAATCTTCAGGAGCTTTCCGAAACCGACATAAACCCGAGCTCAACCTCTAAGGCACGGGACTTTCAAAAACAATACGGCAAAGAAACCATTAACCTATGGAAGCACATAGAAAAAACTGAGTGTACTTGTACTTTTAATGAGGCTGTCCGTGACATTCTGCACCTGCGCGAACTCCACAAACAAATGGACGAAACAGCTTTAAATGCTTATGAATGGCAAGATATTGACCTTGCCCATGATTTTTACGAAGTGGATTATCTGCCGGAAAACGACCGTGTGCGATACACAATTTCACCAGCTGCCAGAAAAGAATTCTTAAAACGTCTGTTAAAACTAAACCACGAAATCCACGAACAAGAAGTCAAAGCCAGCCCGCACACAAAAGGAAAAACCAAAAAGAAACAAAAAGCCGATGCATCAAAACAGATAAAGTTGTTTTAAAAACACATAAAAAGTGAAATAGGGTCTAAGGTATCATATGATGTTATCCAACCCCTGCATATCACTACAAAATTATAGTTATCCAGATAAAAAATTACAAAAAAATCAACATTTACTCGTCAAGTGGTTTTAAATTTGATATTAGACGGAAACTATATACTAACTGGTTCGGTCACGAATAAATGAGGTGAAAAATGCCACTCAACGATGAAATAGACAATATGCGTAAGGAAATTCGAACCGATGGATATAGAATGTCAATCGGCGAATGGATAAGTCTTTATGAAAATAAGGAGATCGACATTCATCCTGAGTTTCAGCGCTTCTATCGCTGGAGCGAGATTCAGAAAAGCAATCTCATTGAATCAATTCTTTTAGGTATTCCCATTCCCCCTATATTTGTCAGTCAACGCAAGGAAGGTGTGTGGGATGTCATTGACGGTTTGCAGCGGTTATCAACACTCTACCAGTTTGTTGGAGTCTTGAAAGACGAAAACGGAAACAATGTTGAGTCGCTCAAGTTGGAAAAAACAAAATACTTACCATCGCTCGAAGGAAAGAAGTGGAATGATCCAGATGATCTAGACAACTCTTTTACTCCTGAACAAAGGCTCCTAATTAAGAGATCCAAAATTGACGTTAGCATCGTCCTCCGTGAAAGTGACCAGATTGCCAAATACGAGTTGTTCCAGCGCCTCAATACTGGAGGCGCAAACTTGACTCCTCAGGAAGTCAGGAATTGTATAATGGTCATGATCAAACCAGACTTCCATAAGTGGATTAAGTCTCTTAGCTCATATAAGTCATATCAAGAATGTATTGCTCTCACCGATAAGAACCTTGAAGAGCAATATGATATTGAACTTGCATTAAGATTCATTATTTTTTCAACTTTGGATCTTGACCAATATGATCGTTCGAAAGATGTGGGTGAGTACTTAACAGACCGAATGGTGGAAATGGCGCAAGACAATCATTTCGACGAACAATCTGCAGAGGCTCGGTTCCGTAAAACATTTGACCATCTCAATGTAGCTCTGGGCTCGAATGCTTTTAGAAGATACTCTGACGGTCAATTTAAAGGAGGGTTCCTACTATCTCCTTTTGAGGTTGTAGCTTTCGGGTTAGGGTTTAATCATCCTGACTTTCCATCACCAGAAGAAACGACGGAAAGAACGCAACAGTTATATTTAGATGCGACGTACCAGCAATGGTCAGGTTCGGGAGTTAGGGCCAATTCACGCTTACCTCATCTCATTCCGCTTGGGCGGAAGATATTTCGACCATGAGCATTAGAACAATTGACGATCTCTCAGACAAGCTCGCCAGGGAACTCATTTGGCGCAAGAAGGAGCTTTCGGATCTTAAATATTACATCGATCTAACGCCACCCGATTCCACAAGGCGGAAAGTTTTGGGCCGTTGTGGCGTTGCAATCCTGTATGCGCACTGGGAAGGTTTCGTGAAGCTTGCTGGACGCTATTTCCTTGAGTTTATTGCCATGCAAAGGCTTCGCAATGAAGAACTGCATCCCAATCTTTTGACACTGTCCATGAGGAAACAAGTGAATTTTGCGCCGAATACCTTTAAGGCGTCAGCGTTTGGCAAGATAACTAATTTTTTTCTTTCGCAAATGCCGGGCAGAGCAACGATTCCATATAAAACGGCTATTGAAACGAGTTCCAACTTATCATCAGCAGTGCTTCGCGAAATCACGTGGTGTCTTGGTTTAGACTATACCCCTTATGAAACGAGGGAAAAGTTCATTGACTCTCGTTTGTTGGGTAGACGCAACTTCGTGGCCCACGGAGAGGTCATGGATATTGATCCGGGCGAATATGACGAGATGCGTACGGGTGTAATTGCAATGATGACAAACCTGAAAACTCAAATCGAGAATTCTGCAGTACTAAAAACTTATGTGAAACCGTCACTATGATCGAACAACGCCATGCTCGGGGACTTCCGGGACGCCCCTAAAATTATAAGTTTCT
>JAUWQO010000128.1 GCA_030610995.1 Desulfobacterales bacterium | reverse complement strand
CTATTTTAGGACGTTATAGAACAATTAAAACAAAAAGTCTAGATTTTTTTATTTGTTGTTAAATTAATCAGTTAGGCGCATTTAAGCCGGTATCCAGTATAAAACTGGAAAATTAATTTCCCTAAGTGCGAAATGTAAGCTATAAGTAAACGGCGAGATGATGCTTGCCTGGTTTGAGCACGGCAGAGGGAAGGGATGTGCCAAGATAAGAGTTTTCGTACATACGGAAACCTCGGAAGGATTATAGATTGGAAGCGGAGTGGGAGAAAAATGCTATCAAGGTTTTGACGCTGCGAACGTCTCCGCATCACCTGTGCCCAAAGCCAACAAAAACCTTGGCAAATGCAACTTTTAACAAGGCATTCGCAAAAACAAAAAACGGCTTGGCTTTGGGTGTCGGCGTTCCGGGTAAAGGCACCGGTTACCCGGCGCCCTCCCCACAGACCCGTACGTGAAGCTTTCCCTCATACGGTTCCTCGGTTCAAGCTCTTTTTACCAAGCTGTCAACCAATCAGGCGACACCCCGATTGGCGCATAACTGTGCTGTCCAGTACACTTTGCTAAAGTTACGGTGATACGGTTTGCAGGCTCAGAGTCCTTCCCGTAGTTCTCTAAAGCAAAACGTTATGCCCGGCTTCACCTTCCCTACAGTGGGTCGCTTGGACATCACTTCCCCACCTTGCCGTCAGAGTTGTTACTCCGACATCGGTACTGTGATCCGCTAAGACTTCCGAAAGTCCATTTCAGGTTTGTTCGCTATTCGCTATCCGCCCCTGATACCTTGTCTGCACAAGGAAACTTCCGGATCTCCCGAGTTCCCGAGCTACCCCTTTGAGTACATGCCCTGGTCTCAGACCCCGGTGGTGTCCTGAATACTTGCCATATCGTATTCAGGGCTGCTGCCTTCCGCTGCATCCAAAGCGTCGGCTTTTCCCTCTTGCGAGGTTATCCAATGACCACAACTATACATTTTTCGGGGCTCAATACAGAGCCTGCATCCTTGCTCCTGTCCGGCTTCGGACTCCCGTTACCGGGTTTGCCCTCGGACTTCACTAATGATCTGCTGGCTAAGCTTTGATCATGTGGGACTTTCTTAACCTCAGTGCCAGAGCAAGCCCTGCAAAGAGGAGGATGACAGTTTTGTCACCCGATCACCAACTGGGTAACAATATCGAATTTCAAAGACTCTTTGCCTTATCCCAACGATTCGGATTTATCTCGGCACGAGAATGCGGTTGTTATACAGTGATAAGAGACCAAGCATGCTTGTAGTGCACACCATTTTTTGTCACAAGTGCACGAGAAACGACAGTACGAGTTTTGTACTTTTTAATAAAACGTTTAATATGTAAAGAGGGAATAACCCAGACAGATGGTGACTGCTCTGGATTTTCTATCTTCCCTTCAAAGCAAACAAGGGCTATGAAATGTCCATCTTTACCATGGATTTTAATATTATCGGCAGGCCAGTCGTATTTTTTTGCAACACCTTTAACATCAATAGTTAGTGAAGTTCCATCCTTGCGAAAAATAAATATATCAACTGCCTTTTTGTTACCGAGTGTTAAAGAGGCATCAGCACCAATTCTGTGAAGCATCGATAGGACATAAAACTCGGCAGCCAAATTTGTATTGTACTTTGTCATGATAATTAATCATAAAAGCACGTATTGCATAACGCTCAGCCTGAATCCTGTTGTTATGCCTGCTTGTCGGCAACCTTCTTGATGTTTTCATGGATTTTGAAAAGTACGATCGACAACTCGCACCAAATCCTTGCGCCCACCGCGCCACCAACTATTATTCCAAACCCCATAAGGAACTTTCCGAAAGTTACTCCTCCATAGCCTCCAAACATTGAACCAAGCCCTACAACAACAGCAAACAGCAACAGCAACCAATAAACAAATGTGATGATTTTCGGGGTTAGCATTGCATCGAAAAAGAAAAGGTTTCTCATGTGACCTCCTTTGTGTTTAAGGTATAACAAAAAGTTGAGTGGTGCGTAGTAGTGGGGGCTTGATTTTTAGCCCCCACTACTACGCATCCATCTCAAACGGCTTGTTTTTTTATAATTACTTACCTTGGATAAAAATCTCTGTAAATGTTTTATCAAAATTTTTATAAATATCATCCGCGAGTTTAGACTTTCTTAAATCCTGAATATATTTTTTTATTCCTTTAAGGAAATCTTTGTAAAAAAAGGTTGGCTCGATTTCAAGTTGCTGTTTACCACGGATGTTTTTTATTTCAAAATAATTTTTAAGCTTATGCTCAAAGCCCCCTTCTTTAACTGTAAATCCATGTGCTATTCCGTTTCTAAAATCATCCCATAAAATATCTACATACTTTTTGCTTTTAAAATATTTAGTAAAATAGTCGGAGCGCATATATACTTCAACAAATTTTTTGAAATTAGGTCCGCTATGTCCTCTTTGAGTTTTTCCTGTATAGAATTTTCCGAATGCTTCTATTGAACAACATATACAATTTGCAAAGCATAATAAAGTTGTGCTTTCCTTTTTCTTCTTCATTAAGCTTTGATACATTTCATCTAATGGGTTAATTAATACATACTGAACTCTCTTATTATAGAAATACCTTATCTTTTGAGATTTATTCAGAAAAGATAATTTAGCTCTATCATAATCTACCCAACCTTTTAACTTTTTAAATTCCTTTTCATTCATAATAATTTTTTACATTTAACGTCTTCGCATCACCTACAAACAGGGAAACTGGCATTTGTAAATGCTACGTTTTTCCCAAACTTGGCAAATGTTACAGCCGCTCGACCCTGCTTGTTAGAGTGTATACGGTTGTTAGGCAAAGAAGTTGAAATATTAATATGTTACATCCATGTATCAACAAACTCATGAAAGGAAACTTTTAACCTATGGGCCTTCCCATAGTCCTCACAAGTTTAAAAGTTAAAAACGTTAAGTCCTCCGGAATAGGTGGCCGGAATGGAGCGGAATACGCAGTGTTGCATAAACAAAACAATCTATACCCGACATCACGTTTTCGAGCGCAGTCAAACAGTATTTTGTTTGGAGGGCCGACCGTCAGGCCCTACTTGGTACCCACCATAGCCATTAGGACGTATCCATCGCAGGCCGTCTTTTTCAAGGTTTTTGTTTAGGGCTATTAGGTCTTGCATCATTTGTTGCCGCTTCTTGCGAAGGGCCTTTTTTTGGGGACTCATTGGCTGCAAACCATTTGCACCAGCCCGTTTCTCCGCCTCTCTGACCTTCTCTATTTCCAACCACAGTCTGTTGGATTTAAAAAACCGTGGGTTGTGTGGATCGTCGTAATTAGACCCTGTCACAACATAAGGGACGCCCTTTACATTTACAGTTTTCAAATGATGTTTATTGTGCTATGGTTTAATGATGCCGAGAAAGTCAAGAATAGATGCGCAGGGTGCGATGCATCACATTATCGCTCGTGGTGTTGAGCGTTGTAAGATTTTTAGAGATAATACGGATCGCAACAATTTTCTGAATTCCCAAACGCCTTCAAACGCCTTAACATCTCTGTAAAGGTCATAGGTGGACGTCTCACACCTCCCCAACTTGACATCACAAATTGTGATGTCAAGTTTCTAACTTCTTGATATATCAGCTCAAACATAAAATCAGGAGGAAAGCGATATTATCATTCTGTTGTACGGCCTTGATTAATAATATCCCCTGCTATGCAGCTCTTGCTATCCGCTTGACAGTCTCCCAGTCTTTTGAGTCATTAGCCGCATGCCAAAGGTCATAGTTTTTTTGCAGGTTCAGCCAAAAGTCGGGGCTTGTGTCAAAAGCACGTGATAAGCGCAAAGCCATGTCAGGCGTGATAGAGCCACGTTCGTTAACAATTTTAGATGCTGTTTTCCGTGACACGCCAAGTGTTTTGGCTAAATCCGTTGTGGAAATTGACAGAGTTTTTAAATAATTTCTTTTTATTATACCTCCCGGATGAGTAGGAGGTCTCTTACGCGTCCTCATAGCGCCACCTCAAATATAGTAAAAATTAATGATAATCCTTGTAGTTTACACCGTAAGCGTCACCGTCTTCAAATTTGAATGTTATCCGCCAATTTCCAGACACCTTGACAGCCCATCGGCCTTCTTTTTTCGGTTCTAACAAGTGCAGGTCGTAACCCTGTTGATTTATGTCTTTAATAATAGTCGCTGCCTCAAGTATATCCAGTATGTCAGCTATCCTGACGGCATGTTTTGGCTGAATGCCCTTTTTTGTTCCATCATAATGAAATTTTTCCAGTCCTTTATGTGTAAAAGACTTGATCATAATTTATTTTGTAACCCTTTGGGTTTCATATGTCAAGCTTTCTTTTTTGTGGGCACCATGGGGATGCCATTGACAAATTGGACAAAACGGCGGGTGTGAATTCGAGGTGGTTAGGGAATTAGTCAAAGACGTTCTCTCGCAATGGTCATTGTCTGGTCATTCTCCGATTCCGAAGTATCTACGAACGTTCACAGCCTTCCAGAGCAACATCGGGTTCCGCGTAATGCGGTCCTGCACGTGTACATCTGTTGTTAACAATGACGGCTTTATTTCCCCCTTGGTAAGGATGCGGTCGAGAAACTCCATTTCTTGCGCAGACAAAGGATACACTACTGAAAGCTGTTCCCTGCATTCACTTACTAAGCGCTGAACAAACATTGAAATATCTTCGCCGCCGGGGACGGAATTTCCACGGAGAACTGGAATCAGCATTCGCTTCAACTCTTCCGGGTCGAAAGCAACGTCTTCCTGAGAAATTGTCCGCCAATCCTTTCGATTCAACGCTCCATAGACGACAAACGCGGTACGCAGACGCTTCTGGTCCAGTTTAACGTTACAGAGCAATTGATGAGTATCAAAAAGGTCCCGTGCCTGGTGCCGGGCGAACAGAGCGGCTATCTTTCCGGCAGCAAGTTCATGAATGTCAAGAACGGGAATGTTCCTGGCCCGAAAGTCGCCAACGGCACGAGAATCGACTGTTTGCACTTCCCAGAGTGGCTGCCTGAGCATGAAGTTCAAATCGACTTCGAGGTTGCCTGACTGTCCTGTAAAGCTTTGATAGTTCAGCCTCCATTTCCCCCCTGCGTGTTCTATCGGTATTCTTTTGACAGTAAATCCTTCCCGGGAAAACACAGCGCCAACCGCCTGCTCGACTTTGGGGCGATCCGCCAGCATCTTCTCAAGTTCGACTGCGCCAATATAGTTAAGGTCAATATCAACCGAGAGCCTGGGAACATTGAACACGAACAGGTTCAATGCGGAGCCACCTTTCAAAGCTAATTTTCCTTTGAGAAAAGGATGCGAATTCAACGTGTTCAGCAGGTTTAGCAGGTGGAGTACTTTTTCGATTACATCGGCCCTGAAACCAGTTGATTCCGCAACCGGTAAAATCTCTGATGGTGAAAATATCACAATACTTCTCCCCAGGATTGATTCAGTATTTCGCTTGGAACCATCAAGTTCCATTCCTTAACCAACCGGCCACCCTGGCGCTTTCCGCGTATCAGATAATGAGGCCGTTGGGGACACAACTTACGCAAAGGTTTCAGGTGGACATCATCAACCATCAGGGTTTCCTTATGCTGTTCCAGGAAAAACCCAACTTTTGCGGCGGTGGTCGCATTTTCCAAAAGCAAGACATACTCGATCACTTGGTCTATGTCGAAAAACTCCACTGATTCAAGGGACCGCCATATCTCTTCCCAACTTCCGGTTAGTTCCGGACGATCCAGCACATCGACAAGAGTTCTTTCAAGGCTGGTTACACGGAGTTCTACTCCGGAACGTTTGTGTCTGGCGACACCAAACATCTCCTTGCCTTTAGCACGAAGTAATCGCGGCACTGGCACCCCCCTGATTTCATAAGACCGAAACCTGACAGGGAGAGACCTTCGGGTGGTCAAATAGTGCAGTCTTGTGTAAACCGAGTATGCTTTTCCGTGGAATTCCAGAGCGGTATGGTAAGCAAGAACGGCATCTTTAGTTATTTTTGCGGTCAAAAGATACGGATCAACCGGGCTTGAATCAGGCAAAGAGCCAAAAGGGACAACAGCATACAATCCGCGTCGAACAGGTACTATTCGGCCCTGTTTTCGATAGTATGTCAGAAGCGCTTTACGGGTATTCGGTTTGCCGGAACCCTTTTCAGAGAGAAAAAGATCCAACTCCTCTACCGTAAACACATCGTGTTGTGATAGAAACTCGTTTAACTTCATAATCCAGCCTTTTTGACTCACTGTCGACTTAGTTGTAATTAATTTACGACTATCCCGTATATTTGTCAAGTAATTGTTTATAGGATTTTTGACCGATGAGTGAGATAGAGATAATTTTTTTAGTACCATCTCGCACTTGTGTCAAATCGTGGGCACCTTAGATGCCATTGACAAATTGGACAAAACGGCGGGTGTGAATTCGAGGTGGTTCAAGACCCAATATTACAATCTCGACGTCATTATTGCCGTTGGAGGGATATCAGTGATGATCAGCGTAGATCGGTGGCTGAATAGTTACTATATTTCAAAGAATTATTGCCTTGCGTGTGTTAGACGTCCATAAACTCGGGTTTAAGCATCTTATTTATATCTTCTGGAAAAGCCATGCAAAGGGTTTCGTTGAAAAGATTTCTTATGGCGCCAACATCAGAAGTGCCGAGTGCCTGATTGAAAAAAGTCCGGGGCGAAAACAGCAGATGAAATGGCAAATTCGTGCGCTTCTGCCGGTAAGCGGATCTTTGCGTATTTCACTTGGGATTGATTTGCGGGCCGAATTCAATATCCCAGGAAATTATACAAGATAGGTAGGGTTACAAAAGAAATAATTACGCCAAACCCAACTAAAGCGGCTGTCAAGCGCGGCGACAAACCTCCAATAATGGCTAATGCGCCTGCAGATACCATTGGCGGCATTCCAGCCTCGAAGATTGACACTCTGGCGGCCAGGCTATCAAGATTTAAAATAGCGCATATAAGCAATGCGGTTGCCGGCGCAATAACAAGTTTTATCAATAAGCCGGCGCACAAAGGCTTTATCACGCTTGAGCTGAGCTTTAAATGCAGTTGGAATCCGATTGCGACCATAACTATTGGCACAAGTGTTGCCGCTAAAGATATAAGCAGTGTTTTTACCGATGTCGGATAAGAAAAGTCTTTTAGCACCAGGATAGCCGACAGTAAAGCAATAAATGGCGGAAAAGTTATGGTGCGCCAAACAATATTTTTGAGTTTGGGCTTTTCGTCTCCACTATAATAAGCCAATATTACTGTGCCGTAGGTTGCGAGAGCAAGAAAGGAACCAAATTGGTCATAGAGAATCGCATAAGGAATGCCGGATTCACCAAAGAATGCCTTTACCATCGGGATGCCAAGAAAGGATGTATTGCCCAGCGGCACAAGTAATAACAATGCGCCTGTAACGCTTTTATCCCAGCCCATTATACGGGATAGAATAAGGACCAATACGGCGGAAAACAGCAACATTCCCCAGGGCATCAAAGTCGGCACAAGTAATTGTCTCGAAAATGTCAGTTCCGGGACCTTTAGAAGTATAAGAGCAGGAAGTGAAACATAAATAACAAATAAGTTAAGGACATTGGCGGATTCTTTGGGAAATTTTGACACTCGTCGCAAGACCATGCCGATAATTAAATAACATATGATGATTATGAAATTTTCCATACACCTAATCCCTGACCTCTGATCTCTGCCCTCTGACCGCATAAGTGCTAAGTTATTTTGTAAACGTTCACAGGTTGCATTTATGCCATACGGGGTTGTTTTGAAAAATGAACGTCCAACATCGAACATTGAACGTCGAACGTCGAATAATGATGTCGCTGAGTTTATGCTGAGGAACCGAAGTGCTCCTCAAATTATTCTAAAATCAAATGAAAAAACAAACACCCAATATCGAACATTCAACCACGCCGTGGTTTCTTTTCATCTAATAGTTCATGTTTTTTAAACTCTGTTTCTTCATCTTTTCCCATTCAACGTTCGATGTTGGACGTTCGACCTGCCCGCAATGCCTTTGGGTGGTCTTGGTAGAATGTCCTGGTGTCTCGGCCCGGTGATAATAATCATGCCACCATCGTTTGTGATGCATGG
>JAUWQO010000063.1 GCA_030610995.1 Desulfobacterales bacterium | reverse complement strand
GTATTTTTTCATCGCAAAACATTCTGATGCGCCTTTTGAGGACTTTTTTATCTGCATCAATAACAAATTTATCTCTTGCGGTAAAAATTCCCACGCTGTTTACCGGAAAAATATCTGTTATCTTCGGCGATTTTTCATACAACTCCAGAAGTTTTTCATCTCTTGGAACAAAAAAATAAAATTCTGATTTGGGAGCTATTTCCTGCCATTTTGTTGTTGTAATATCATTATTGATAAGTCGGTCGTATTTTTCCTTTCTCATTCCCCACAGTTCGGAATAAAAAACCTTTCTGTCTTTGTTGTTATTCCTGTTTTTTATAAACAAGGCAATGGCCGTTCCCTGGCGGATATCAAACACGTTTTCATCCTTTGAACCGTCCGGGCATTTCTCCTTTTTTAAACTGTTTCCGTGTAAATCAAGCAGATAGATTTCGTCGAAGCTGTTCATTAACGACTCACGCATTCCTCTGAAAGTAGGATTGTCCAGATAGCTGTGATTGGTGATAAAACCCAAAACTCCTTCACCGGCCTGATCTATCTTCCACTGACTGAAACGGATAAATTTAACATAATCGTCTTGCAGCCATTTGGGATTCTTTTCGCCAAGCGGATTGCCGTCCACACAGTAATATCCGTCATCTTTAATGCCGTTTTTATGTGTGTAGCCTTTCTTTAACAGGCTATCTATCCATTCTCCCTTGTTTGCAGAATGCCCGGAATATGGAGGATTGCCCAATATTACCAGTATTGGTTGTTCTTTTTTCACTTTTCCGGCTAAATGCGATTCTTCGGAAAGGGATGACATTCCAGGCAAACTGGTTTGCTCAAGCTCCTCCATATCGAGGGTGTTTGTCAGATAGAGTTTAAACCTGTCATCCTTTTGGAGGCTGCAACCGAGTTCTTCCAGAAGAAACGACATCTTTAAATGCCCTACTGCATACGGTGCCATCATAAGTTCAAAAGCATAAAAGTTCTTAAGAATGTGCTCCTTGATAAATCCTTCTTTACCGCCTTCCCCATATTTTGACGTAAATTCATTTACTGCCAGTTTTGCCGCTTCAGCCAAAAAGGTAAGCGTGCCGGATGCCGGGTCTAACACCGTAACGGTATCCCTCGCCATGCCGTCAGCTTTGCCGAATCGATCCTTTAAAATATGGTGGAGCGAACGCACAATATAGGAGACAACCGGTTCAGGCGTATAATAGACGCCCCGTCTTTCCCGTGCTTTCGGATCATATTCCGCCAGGAAGGTTTCATAAAAATGAACAACCGGATCTTTTCCTTTGCCTTCTCTGAAATAGTCCTGAAGCAGTTTGTTTACATCCGCCACTGACAATACTTCCGCTATATCATCAATAATCCATTCCATTTGAGCCGGAACATCTTCAAGTGATACAAACCGGAAAACATCTCTTAATATTCCGATGGTGCTGGGAATATTGTCATAAGCGAGTTTTCTGTTGAAACCGTTTTTTGCCCTCATGCGGGCGGCAAACAGACCATAAGTGATTGTTTGGGAATAGAGATCGGCAAAGTCCTCTTTTGAAAGCCCGCTGATTAAAAACTGGCTGAACGCTTCATAAAATCCAAGGATAAAGCCTTTACCGGTTCTTTCTTCCTCAGCCAGTTCTTCGGCAATTATCTCTTCTTTTAAAAAACTCGTGCGTTTGGCCAGCTCTATTGCCAGGTTTTTTGCATTATAAACCTTGGGCAGAGAGAATAAATAAAACGCCTCCATCAATTTTGTAAAATCCGGTTCTTTTTCAACGGGAGGAATTGTTTTGAGTTTATGCACGATAAAGGGTCTGGCGATTAAGGCTTTGTTGACAAGTATGCCGTTTCGATAAAGCCTGAACTCAAAAAAATTGGTTAATATCAGGTTGGGGAAGGTTTTTCTGTACCTTTTTAGCTGTTCTGATTCTTCTATCAAATCCAGATGTTCGATTGTCGGGGCTTTGGCTTCAATATATCCGACTATATGCTGCTTTCCGTCCCAAACTCTAAAATCAGGATTGCCTGCTTCGGTACTCTTGGGGAGTGTAGTAATGTGTATTTTGCCTTTGCCGAAAGATTGCGCTATTTTTTTGAACAATTCTTCGAGGGTTGCATAATAACTTTCCTCCCTCGCATCGCCCTGATTTGCAGTCTTAAATATCTTTTTCAGATACGATTTCAGCATTCAGATTTCCTGGATTTAACATGTTGTTATCATTTTATAAGGCACATAACGCTGGTATCCGCAAATGCCCTTTTATACAGCTACATTATCGAACATATTGCGGTCACATGTGATAGCTGCTATAAGTCCAATTTTGTCACTGGATATTAATAAAATCAAGCAGATAGATATTTCTCAAGAGCTTCAGTTATTACAGTATTAAGAGTAGTTCCTTTGGCTTTGGCTAATAAAGCTGCTTCTCGATGAAGATCACTCCCGGTTCGAACATTAAAACTGCCTTTAAACGGTTTTTCAGGGATTTTTCCTTCTTTGGTGCAAAGATCTAAATAATCATCTACCGCATCTTCAAATGCCCTGCGTAAGCTGCCAACATCACTGCCTTCATAGCTAACGAGGCTGCGAATAAATTCTATCTTTCCATGAAAAATTCGATCCTCATCGCTATAATGAACTGAACCATAATATCCTTTGTAAGCAATCATATCTTTCATAACATCCCCTCCTTTTTAAGAAGTTCAAGGATATCATCAATAATATACATTTTGATAATGTTATTGGGGTGAGGTTTATGCAAAGTGATGGTAGCAGCCGTAGGATGAATAAAACGTCTTCGGGAGCCGCCTGTCTTACCAGACTTCGCTTGTTTATACCCAAGCGATTTTAAAAGTACCGAAAGCTCATCCCATGTAAAGTCCTTTGGGCGTTGCTGCAACCTTAATAACAACTTATCCTTGCGACCCATAAACCACCTCTTGAGAAATAACTTATGATATTCAGACAAGAAAAGCAACTGTTTTTAGTTGCAAAACAAATGTGTAAGGCTGCAACAAAAAGCTGAGAGGTTAAAGGGTAACATTGCCTTGGCTAAAGGAATTAAACAGTGTGTATAGTGTTGTTTAACGCAGATTCCACAAGAGGATTAAGGAGTTATCAATTTTACAGTTGGAAAATATGATCGATATCTCGATACATCTCTTGTGATTAAGTTTAAATTAAGTACCGCAGCTTGTGCGCCTATATAAAAATCCGGCAGCGGAGTTCTTTTTACTCCTTTTCTTTTTTTGTATTTAAGATAGGCTTTTCCGGCTAAAAAAAGCGCCTCTTTGGGAATTTCCAACATCTGGAATCCGGCTTTGGTAATGGCGGATTCCAAATCCTCTATTAGTTTAAAACCAATGGAAATTTCAGAATAAATTATTGAATTAATATACAGTGTTGTATAGTGAATATATTCTTCCAATGTTGATTCAGACCAATCAGCCCATTTAGGATCATTTAGGAAAACGTCCAGAATAATATTCGAATCAACCAGAACTCCTTTCATTTGTCTCCTCTGGTTAAGGCCATAATTTCATCAGTTGTCATCTTGACTGTCGCTATTCCCCTCAATTTTCGAAACCTGCGGGTTGTGATATTTTTCCCCTTTTTTTTCACTAAATAGACACGGCCTTTTTTTTCAATAAAATCAATCTCAGTGGCAGGGGTTATTCCTAATTTCTCACGAACGTGTTGAGGAATCGTTACCTGTCCTTTTGTGGTGACTCGCATGATTATACCTCCAATATGATGTAATACTTGTATTAGTATTACTTTGGCGGGCATGTGTCAATCTCAAAAAATTCTGATTTTTTTGGTTTGACCAACCAATCACGCATGAAACACATAATATGCATTTTGGTAACAATTTAGCCTTTTGAAAAAGAGTCTGACAGGATAACAGGATAAACAAGATTTTATTTAGGTACATGGGGGACGTTGCCACTATTCCACTATTATTAGTCTCTTGCAACTTTTTCGTACAATTGAGGCTGAAAGGTGGGAGGCCGTTATTTATTGTCAAATTATTTTTAAATTGAGCATTTTTATGCTATAAGGAAAAAATGATGAAACAACTTTGCAAAGGTCTCATCTTATCAATTCTTTTGACTGTCTGTTTTATATCTATATTGCCTGCCAAAACCGTTTGTGCCGGCAATGTCCGTGAGGCTGTGTGGGCAGGCAGCTTCTATCCGGCTTCACGGTCTGAATTGGAGCAGACTATTGACAGTTTAACACTTCAGGCAAAACAGACCCATGTTCAAATCCCTCCTCATAAACAGCTTAAGGCGCTGATACTGCCGCATGCAGGATATATTTATTCCGGGCTCACGGCTGCTCATGCCTCGCTGGCATTAAGAGAAAATCGGTTTGACAGGGTTATCTTAATGGGGCCGGATCACAGGGTTGGTTTTAATAACGGAGCCATCAGCGATGTAGAGGCTTATGAAACTCCCCTCGGCCTTGTCAGGCTAAGCAAGGATGCGGCGGTATTGCGCAGACAATCGAATCTGTTTCGATCTATTCCCGATTCTGACATGCTTGAGCATTCAGTGGAAGTGATACTGCCATTTTTACAGCATTACATTAAAAATTTTGAGTTTATACCAATTGTCATAGGTCGGTCCGATGTAAAATTGCTGGTACACGCAATTGAGCCGCTGATTGATGAAAAAATACTCCTGGTAGCAAGTTCGGATCTATCTCACCACCTTTCATACCCTGAAGCTGTGGAGAGAGACAAAGAAACAATTAATATGATTTTAAACCTGGAATCTGATAAGCTGTTAAAAAGCAGCAATCGCGCATGCGGCATAATACCTATTCTAATTGTGCTTGAAATGGCCGGAAAACATGGCTGGAAACCGGTTTTTCTTCATTATTCAAACAGCGGGGACACTGCTGGAGGCCGCTCACAGGTTGTCGGTTATGCGGCAATCGCATTTTATGGAGATTCATCTATGCAAAAAAAACATAATCAGCAGCAAATTGATCCGCAACTTGGACAGGCTCTAATTAAACTGGCCAGGCAAACCATTATGCAAAGACTGGGATTGAAAATTTCCGATAAAGAATCGGATTTGGTGGCGGCCGCTGTTAAGGACGAAGCGCTTAAGGCTCGCCACGGCACCTTTGTAACCCTTAAGATCGCCGGAAATTTGCGTGGTTGCATCGGAAGCCTAACAGCGGAAGAATCGATTGTTGACGGGGTAAAGCGCAATGCTGTCAATGCCGCATTTCATGACCCTCGTTTCTCTCCTGTAACTGTTGAAGAAATAGAAGATGTGGACATAGAAATCAGCATCCTGACTAAGCCGCAGCCTCTCGAATACATTGACAGCGTGGATTTGATTTCCAAACTGAGAGTCAATATCGACGGGGTTATTCTTAAAAAAGGGCCGGCCGGCGCCACATTTTTACCACAGGTCTGGGAACAGCTTCCACGGCCGGAAAAATTTCTGTCCCATTTATGCGTAAAGGCCGGTTTGTCGGCCAATGCATGGAAAAACACCAAGCTGGAAATATCGACTTACCAGGTTCAATATTTTGAAGAGAAAAAGTGAACGAGCCATAACTCTGGTGGTCATCGCCACAGGCATTTCTTCTGTGGTGACTCAATTATTGATCATCCGCGAATTTCTGGCTCAATTCCAGGGAAACGAGTTTGTCATTGGCCTGATTCTTTTCAACTGGCTTATTATCGGCGGGACCGGCACTCTTCTGGCTCATCTAACAATTAAAGGCTTTTGGCGAGCTACAGCCAACCGGCTTGGCTGGCTTTCCTTCTGCCTGGCCTGCCTTCCGGCTTTGCAAATCATGGCCATCCGCGGGCTGCGTGATTATTTTTTTATTCACGGCAGTTCGGTCGGATTTTATTCCACCCTGACATATACCTTTATTACAATTGCCCCTTACGGACTGCTGCTTGGCTTTGTTCTTCCATATAGCCTCTTTGTGCTCAGGCTTGAAAAACCGGATTATCCCGGGGCGTTCATATATATTACAGACAATATCGGTGATGTGGCGGGCGGCGCCCTGTTTTCATTTATACTGGTTTATCTGGCAACCCCGTTTCAGACGGTTTTTCTGGCCAACCTGCCGCTGTTGGCGGCAGCCTGTTTTCTATTTACCTCCATACGACGGTATCATCCTGCTGCTTTTATCGGCACGGGGCTGGCTCTTACAATTCTTCTAACCGGTATTTTTATGGAACCGGCCTCACTCGTCACCTCCAAAGGCGAACCAGTATATTATAGCGAGTCCAGATACGGCCGCATAGTCGTCTATAAAGATAAGGAGCAGTTCACTCTGTTTATGGACGGCACACCTGTGTTCAGCAGCCAGAACCTGACTATGGCGGAAGAAACGATTCATTATCCTTTGTCACAATTGGACAATCCCCAGAAAATTTTGATAATTTCGGCTGAAGGCGGGATGCTTGAGGAATTGCAAAAATACCGGCCTGCACGCATAGATTACGTTGAACTCGATCCTGAGGTTAGCTCTGTCCTGTTCAGGTTCGGCCTGATAAAGGATATTCCGGGTTTACACGTTATTCATCAAGATGCCAGGGCATATCTAACAAAATCTGATGAAATCTATGATGCTATAATAGTCAATCTGCCTGAACCTGAAACCTTTCAGATAAACCGGTTTTTTACAGACCGTTTTTTTGCTCTGGCAAAGCAACATCTTACAGCTTCAGGAATATTAAGTTTTTCAGTGCAGGGGTTTGACAGCTACCTTGCCGAATCTCAGCGCCGGAAGATCTCTTCCCTGTATAATACCGTGTCAGAGCATTTTGGCCATGTATTGCTGCTGCCGGGGCAAAGGATTTTTTTTCTGTGCGGCAACCGCCCTATCAGGACGGATATTCCCGATTTTCTTTTAGAAAAAGGGATTCAGACATCTTACATCAGCGGCTTTTATCACGGCAACATGACAAACGAGAGAATAACAGGGTTAAACAATCTGCTCGATCCTGCCGCCCCTAAAAACATTGACGAATCTCCCCAGTTGATGCGATTAATGTTTTCACAGTGGTTTGTCAAATTCTCCACATCCCCGAATCTATTCATCGCCGGCCTAACAATTTTGCTTTTCATCTATATGGCCTGTATTAAAGCAGAAGAGTTTGTTCTATTTTCCACCGGCTTTACGACCATGGGAAGCGAAATCCTGGTTATTTTTGCCTTTCAGATTTTTTTCGGTTATATTTATTTTCAGATAGGCCTGATCATAACCGTTTTTTTAGCCGGCCTGTTGCCCGGCGCCTGGTTTGGTGAAAGACTGCAAGGCCGTGGGAAACAGATGCTGGTGATTGCAGACAGCCTGCTGATTATCCTTTTGGGGCTTTTTATCCTGGCCATGAAGTATGGCGCAGACCGGTTGCCGGTTGTTTCATTTCTTTTGTTTGGATTTGTGATTTCACTTATATGCGGCTTTCAATTTCCGGTTGCGCTTCGTTTAAGGGGTGGTGATAATCGTGTGGTGACACGAGCCTTTTCCGCTGATCTGATAGGCGCCGCCTTCGGCACCCTGTTTACCAGTGTGGCGCTTATTCCATATCTCGGCATTGTATGGGCTACGGCAGGATTAATCGGCTTGAAACTTACAAGCTTAACTATTATGGCGACAAGACATGAAAAAAATAAGCAGACGTGAATTTTTATATTGTAGTGCGGCAATTCTTTCAACTGCCATGCCTTTTCGTCCCTTCTGGCCTATTGCAGGAACAGACAGCGAGGCCTCCCGATCTGTTGATATCAGCGGCAAGGTATTTAAAGGGGATGCGCCTGCCAAACTATGGAAATGGTCTCATGAAGGATTTCTTTATAAGAAGTTAAAAGAAAACAAGGTTGCATGCGGCATCTGCCCTAACAGATGCGTTCTGGCGCCTGGCGATTTAAGCGTCTGCCGCAGTAAAGTTAATATTGACGGAACATTATACAGCCTTACTTACGGAAATCCATGCAGTTTGCATGTTGACCCCATAGAGAAAAAACCTCTTTTCCATTTTAAACCAAAATCAAGGGCATTTTCCATTGCTACCACAGGTTGCAATTTCCGCTGTTTGAACTGCCAAAACTGGGAAATCTCCCAGGTAAAACCCTGGCAGGTTCGCCACTACGAACTTTTTCCCAGGGATGTGGTTATTAAGGCGCAAAGCGCAGGCGCAAAATCGATTGCCTATACCTATTCCGAACCAACCACATTTTTTGAGTACATGATAGACATTGCACGCATCGCCCGGGAAAATGGCCTGTATAATCTATGGATCTCAAACGGCTACATTAACCGGAAACCGCTGCTGGAGCTGTGCAAGGTTCTGGATGCGGCCAATGTCAACCTGAAAGCATACAGCGACGTGGTTTACAGAAAATTAAACGGCGGGCGGCTGCAACCGGTATTAAATACATTCACAACCCTGCACGAACAGGGTGTTCATTTTGAGGTAACAAACCTGTTGGTCCCCGGCTATGTCGATGATGCTGATATGGCTAAAAGGATGTGCGAATGGATACTCAAAAATCTTGGCCCTGATTATCCGTTGCATTTTTTACGGTTTTTCCCCAGATACAAATTAGACAGGCTGGCGCCAACTCCGATATCTACCCTGACCCGCTTCCGTGAATTGGCCATGCAGGAGGGGATCCATTATGTATATGTAGGCAATGTGCCCGGCCATGAAGGCAACAATACCTATTGCCATAATTGCAAGAGGTTATTGATTGAACGAAAAGGGTATCTTATTCCTATTTATAATCTTGTTGGAAATAAATGCAAGTTTTGCAACAGCCTTATCCCTGGCGTATGGGTATAAGGATTGATGATTGTCGATTGATAATTGTCGATTGAAAAGATAGAGCAAATCCCGCCAGGCGGGAAATCAATCCAAAGGCATCGGAAGAATTGGTCGACTGGGGAATTAGTCGAGTGGTCGAGTGGTCGAGTGGTCGAGTGGTCGAGTGGTCGAGTGGGAGCGGCTTTCAGCCGCGAAAAACATCGAACATCGAACGTTGAATGTGAAAAGATGAAGAAACAGAGTTTAAAAACCCCTGAACCTTTGTTTCTCATTGGGTGTTTGTTTTTTTATTCGATGTTAAAATAACCTGCCCGCCATTGCCATGCATGCCGACATACAGGCAGTGTACTGTGACAGGCGTTGGCAGGCGGGTTTGAGGAGCAAAGCGACATCATTATTCGATGTTGGACGTTCATTTTTATAAAGGTCTCACATCATGGCATGTTATCATATCCGCGAACAAGAACCTCCCTTGGCTTGGCGCCATCTGAAGGGCCGACGATTCCTTCCTTTTCCATCATTTCAATGATGCGGGCCGCTCTGTTATATCCTATGCGCAAATGACGCTGAATCATAGATATCGATGCCTGCCCTGTCTTTGTAATGAGGGCTATGGCATCATCATATCTTTCGTCATATTCCTGGTTGTCTAATCCCGCCTTTTCTTCGACACCCCTTTCTGTTACTGACTGATCATATTCGGGTTTTTTCTGATTTTTCAAAAATTCCGTAATTCTTGCAATCTCTTCCTCTGATATTAATGCCCCATGGATACGCTGAAGACCGGCGGTTCCAGGAGGCACAAAAAGCATATCTCCGTTTCCAAGTAAATTCTCCGCCCCGTTTGAATCAATTATAGTTCTTGAATCGGTCTTGGATGAAACCTGAAAAGAAAGACGGGTAGGAAAATTTGCCTTGATTATGCCGGTCAGAACATCCACCGAAGGCCTCTGGGTGGCAAGCAATAAATGAATTCCTGCTGCCCTGGCCATCTGCGCGAGTCGTGTCAATGCCACTTCGACATCCCGTGAAGCCGCCATCATAAGGTCTGCGAGCTCATCAATTACGATAATGATATATGGCATTTTTTTCAGGGAATCCTCTTCTGATTTCCTGATTTCCTTTTCTACTTTTCTGTTATACTGATTTATATTTTTTGCTTTTTTTTCGGAAAGCATTTCATATCGCTTTTCCATTTCATGTACTGCCCAAAATAGCGCATTGGTCGCTTTTTTGGCATCTGTCACCACAGGAGTAATAAGGTGCGGGATACCATCATAACTTGAAAGCTCTATCCTTTTTGGATCAATCATGATGAATTTTACATCTTCAGGGTTTGATTTATACAATACACTGCAAATCATGGCATTTAAGCCCACGCTCTTGCCTGTTCCTGTGGCGCCCGCTATTAACAGATGCGGCATGCTATGCAGATCCGATACAACAGCGTTGCCGATAATATCCTTCCCAAGGCAGATGGTTAGATGTGACCTGGCTTTTTCAAAAACAGACGAGATAATAATTTCCTTAAATGTAACTATCTCTCTTGTACTATTCGGGATCTCAATTCCGATTGCCGCCTTGCCGGGAATAGGAGCCACGATTCTGATGCTTGTCGATCGAAGAGCAAGAGCCAGATCGTCTGTTAATCCTACTACTTTGTTAATCTTCACACCAGGAGCAGGCTCATATTCAAAGGTTGTAACAACAGGGCCTGGTAATATAGCGACAACTTTTCCTTTAACGCTAAAATCTTCCAGTTTTTTTTCAAGGAGTTTTGACTGCATTCGTAAATTTTCATCATTGGCGGAAATCGGCGGAGATTGAGGGTTGTCAAGCAAATTGACAGAAGGCAACTGAAACCCTGTTTTGCCACACATGAATTCAAATACTTCCTGTTTTGGAACCGGAGCATCTTTTATATGCCTTGCTTCAGGTGTTTTTATCTGTATTTTTTTCTCTTTTTTACTTCTATGCTCTTTTTTTATTTTTGAAAGCTTTTTGGCCTTTGCCCTTCGCTCTTTCCATATGACAATCAATGTCTTTATGCGGTTTGAAACAACAACGGCTATCCTCCAGCAGAGCCTTATAAAACTAATCATGGAAAAACCGGTTGCTAAAATAAAACCGATTGTCCACACAAGGATTAGTATAACGGCGGCGCCTGTAGCATTGGCATACTTTACAAGAAATAATTTTAGCGGAATACCGATTATGCCGCCTGATGAAAATTTACTTCCAAAAATGAGGTGATGGTTTTGCTGAAATGCCAGAAGACTCCCGGTTGTTATAACCAGCAGAATGCCGCCGACTATCGTCAAAACAACTGCTCTTCGGGGATGCTTGCAAAAAAAATGAATGCTCGCAAAAAGTAATAAAATCGGAAGCCAGAATGCTCCCAGCCCAAACAGACCTATAAGAATGCTTGCCGAATAGGAGCCAAACGCTCCAAAAAGGTTGTGGGTAGAACCAAAGGCCTTTGCATTGTGAATCGAAGGGTCTGCGGGGCTGTAAGACAAAAGACTGCCCAGCATAAAAATAACGAGAAAAAACAGCAGAATTCCTATAATTTCCTTGCGCATAAGTCTCTTTGTAACCGTTCAGCCAAAAAGGCACTAAGATTATAATTCAGGAATCAATGCCATTAACTTAAGCTAATTTTGTTTGTGGGAGTGGCTTTCAGCCACGAAAAAATGTGCGCTCCAAAGCTACAATCGCGGCTAAAAGCCGCTCCCACAGCGACATCTACTCCTTAAGTTAATGACATTGATTCAGGAATTGGGGAATTAAGGAATTGAAGGTATTCTATTGATTTTAATTCCTCAATCCCTCTGAACCGTTGAACCGTGAACCGTGAATCCTTTTTATTATATTGCAATAATAAAGGGAAATATTACCGGATGTCTTTTTATTGTAAAATAGAAATAGTCCCTTAAGTCGCTTTGAATCCTCGATCGTATCTTATCGATCCGATCCGGCGCCTCAGGCTCCACCTCTTCTATAATCTCTAAGATAACACACTTTGCATCTTCCAGAAGATGCCCTGTTTCGGTTTCAAATACAAAACCACGGGAAACAACTTCAGGTCCGTATACCACAATTCCTGTTTCTTCGTCAAAGGCCATGGTTACGGCAACAATGCCGTCCTCTGACAGGATACGCCTTTCCTTAAGCACGCTCCAGCCTACATCTCCAATGCCTTTGCCGTCAATCATCACGCGGCCTGTTACAACTTTTTCTTGAACTTTTCCCCCATTTTCATCAAACTTAATTATCTGACCGTTTTCAGCAAAAAGAATCCTGTCCTTTGAAATACCCTGCTGCTCAGCCAGCCGTGCATGAAGAATTAAATGCCTGAATTCCCCGTGAATCGGAGTAAAATACTTTGGCTTCGTCAAATTGATCATCAGCTTTAATCCTTCTTGAAAAGCATGGCCTGATACATGGATATCAGATATCTTCTCATAAATAACATCAGCCCCTCGTCTGTAAAGGCTGTTGATAATCTTAGCAATTGCCTTTTCATTTCCCGGAATGAATTTTGATGAAAGAACAACCGTATCATTCTTCTTGATTGCTATCCGCGCATGTCTGCCGTTAGCCATTCGGGCAAGGGCGGACATAGGTTCTCCCTGGCTTCCGGTAGTAATTATTACTATTTCATCATCAGGAAAGTCCTTGATCTGCTTAACATCGATTTCCGTTCCTTTAGGAACGCGAATATAACCAAAATCTTTTGCAATCCTTACATTTGTTTTAATGCTTCTTCCGTCAAAAATGACCTTTTTGCCTTTTGCCTTTGCAATATCGATTATCTGTTGTATCCTGGTAATGCTGGAGGCAAAAAGGGCGACAATCATTCGCCCGCTGCTCTGTTCGGTAATCTTTGAAAGTGTCTCGCCTACCTTCTGGTCTGAGATAGCATGTCCCTCCCTTTCAACATTTGTTGAATCCGACATCAGCAGCATAACACCTTCCTCACCGCACTGGGCAAACCTGTTTACGTCGGTCGCTAAGCCGTCGATCGGGGTCTGGGAGATTTTAAAATCACCTGTGTGGACAACAAGACCAAAAGGAGTTTTGATGGCAAGACCCACTCCATCCACAATGCTGTGACAGACACGGATAAACTCAAGTTCAAAAACACCGAATTTAAGTTTTTCTCCGCAAGCAACTTCATGCAATGATGCACTTGACAGGACGCCATGCTCTTCAAGTTTGTGCTTTACAATACCCAGAGTAAAAGGCGTCCCAAAAACAGGCACATTTATTTCCCTGAGCAGATAAGGCAAAGCCCCGATATGATCTTCGTGCGCATGTGTTAAAACAATCCCTGAAAGCTTGTGCTTATGCTGTCTGATATAATCAAAACTAGGGATTACTATGTCAATGCCAAGCATATAGTCTTCAGGAAACATTAACCCTGCATCAACCACAAAAAGGGTATCACCATACTCGAAGACCATCATATTCAGGCCGATTTCTCCCAGCCCGCCCAATGGTATTATTTTTAACATTACGATTGCTCTTTTCGTAACAGTTCAGCCACCAAGACACCAAGTCACAAAGAAAAGACATGATTGATAAATTGAGGAATTGCTAATTGAGGAATTGAGGAATTGAGGAATTAAAAGTGACAACATCCTTCAATTCGGAATCCCTAAATCCCTAAATTCCCCAATTATGAATTTTAGTGTCTTTGTGACTTTGTGGCTGAACTATCACCTCTTTTTTTATTATAAAATGATTCACAGATGACATATCTGACTTTTTTCAGAAGATCATCCTTTGTCTTCCTGCTATACTCTGTTGATTCAATTGGCTCCTTTATCTCTACCAGCACATTCCCTGGTCTTACAAGAACTCTGTTTTTAAGCATAAGCGGCCATAAGCCATGAATAATAATCGGAACGATCGGAACGCCGGAATCAACCGCTAAAAAAAAACCACCTTTTTTGAAGTGTCTGATATTTCCATCACAACTGCGAGTGCCCTCTGGAAAAATTAAAACCGAAACTCCGCTGCGAATAATCCTTGCCGCATTTTTCAGGCTTTTCAAAGCAGACTTGCGATTGGATCGGTCTATGCTTATATGGCCCGCCCTTCCCATGGCATAGCCGAAAACAGGTATATTAAAAAGTTCCGCCTTTGCAAGCCATCTGAACTGAACAGGAAGATAGGCCTGAAGAATTGGAATATCAAAGTTTCCCTGGTGGTTGGACATGTATATGTAAGACCTGGAAGGATCTATGTTGGAAAGACCAATAACTTTAACCTTGATACGGCTTGCAGCTAATATAAATCGTGCCCATATTGCCGCAACTTTATTTGGCATATCACCGCTTTTTGTTATAAAAGAAATAATAATTGCCGAAATACTGAAATAAATTGTTACAAGCACAACCCATATAACTATTAACGGAGTTCGTATCATGGTGATACCTAAGATAAGCGATTAGCTCTTAGCAATTAGCGGTTAGCTCTTATTATTTCGGGTGGTTACCAGCGATTCGATTTTCATCCATTGGGTGAAATGTTGACCTTTAGCAATATATTGAAATTATTGTTCTAACTGCTAAAAGCTAACCGCTAAAAGCTCAATTGAGGTGATATCCATTGATCATGTTTTGATCTCAAGCTTCTCGAATATAGCGTCAACAACCCGGATAAACCAGCTACGCTGTTTTTCTGTTGCATAGCCGATACAGTTGCATCTAATTATGTTTTTGCTGCGCGCCAGAAGTTCGCAAGCCATAATCGTTGGTTCTAAATCAATGGCAAAATAAAATGGCTGGCATTTGGTATGCTCTGCCTGGACATTGCTAAGAATGTCCTGATCAAGCGGCATCCAGTAAATACCATCTAAACCGGGAGCCTCAAGATTCTCATCCAGATAAGTCTTGATCTTTTCATAATCCGCGGGTCTCAGCTCATCAATTACATACTGTTTCATAGCAATAAAAGTAACCGTTCACGGTTGTCGGTTCACAGTTCACAGTTTTTTCAACCGTGAACTATTATTAATAAAATTATCACAGTTAATTTTTACGTGCAAGATGAATGTGAACTTATAAAATCCCAAATTCCAAGCATCAAATTACAAATAAATCCCAAATTTCAATATTCAATGAAACAGGATAGTCGAGTAGGAAATTAGTCGAGTAGTCGAGTAGTTAACAACTCGACCATTTTCCTACTCGACTACTCGACCAAAAAGGTACGGGTTTGGGATTTTGAA
>JAUWQO010000085.1 GCA_030610995.1 Desulfobacterales bacterium | reverse complement strand
TTGGAGGCAAAAAGGCTGGGAGGCTGGGCAAGCAGGATTTACGGGATTTTAATTAGCCGCAGACTTACGCGGACTTACGCGGACATTTTTCTCTGCCGACCTGGCAGAGTGAATATTGTCATGCCCTCCGGGCAAATTTAGGACCATTCGCATTAAGGATGGCCATAGGCGATGAGACTATTTTTTCAAAAAGAAGGATAGGAAGTCTCCGGCTTTCATGATTTTTATTCCCTTATACTCTTTCAGATTTAACAAATGCTTATCCCCTGAAACAATAAAGCCAGCCCGAGATGCTACAGCACATTCGATAAATTTATCATCATCCGGATCATCATCAATCACTGTTATTTTTCGAGAAGCTTTGATCGGCAAAGTAAATGTTGAAAAGTCTAAAAGAATTTGAGCGACTTCTTCGTCAGAGAGTCCAAATTTAGTTTTTAGTTTTTTGTTTATTTCATTTTCTATTTGCGATGACGTAAATATCGATATTTGGCCATTGCGACCTAAATCCACAACAGAGCGAGGCTTCCCGCCCCAAAATATCGCCGAAATATAAATATTCGTATCGATAACTATTTTAGGAATCATTGTAATCACACATCCTCATAATCAGAACTGCACTAAAAAATTATTCATGAAAGAAAGGCATCCAGTTCCGATTCATTCATATTAGGGATATCATACTTTTTTACTAATGATTCCGTAAAACGGTAAAAATTCTCCTGATAGCGCCTATCCTTGACAATTTCCTTTATAAGAGCCATCTTCTTTTCAAAGGCCAATTGATAGACCAAATCCCGTACTTGCTCATAATTAATATCAATTTCTTTTAATTTTGGCATATTACCCTCCTGCTTTACTTACACTTTTTTCATCTTACCACACTGCCTTTAGTTTTGCTAACCTAAAATGACCCACTGGGGGGAAATCTTGGTGGGAATGCGGGACACCCATAATTAAGTAAATAACTTATTCAACCAATTGATATTTATGCTTTTTGAAGGTGATTTGACCGAAGCGTGGCAACTAGCTTACCAGATGGTTTTTATAGAAGGTAGCTTTTGAAGGATATTGTCCTTTGTGATTATGAAAAAGTGCGGGACATCCTATAATCCTTCTGTCAAGCACAAAGTATGCGTTTTCAATAAAGAAATTAATTCAACAAGATAGAAGAGCGGCTGATTTCTGGGCGCACTTCTCCTTATAGTTTATCAAAAAAATTTTCGGCGAATCTCCCACTATCGCGAACCACGCATCTGATCGTTACGATTATCCAGCATGCTGCAACTAAATGCTGCCGCTAATCATCCCTTATCCAGAGTCCAAAGTTCAGTCCCGCCAAACAGACGGCGGGCAGGGGACGGCCCAGTATTGTCCCTCCAGAGGTCTTTTTGCCACGACGTCCTTAATCGGGCTCTCTCGCCGAAGGTGTAAAATCGTCTATTCTATATTTAGATAATCAGGGTTAAATACTTCCCTTTTTTTCATCAAAGTCCAGGCGATCACCAGCATTTTTGCAGCCAGCTTAACGTGCATCTTTGTTTTAATCCCACGCTCACGTTCTCTTCCACGAAGAAGCTTGGTAAAGTATGTTCTGAATAGATCAACTCTTGCAGCCGCTACTTTAGCTGCCTGGGTGGGAATGCGGGACATCCATAAATAAGTAAATAACTTATTCAAGCAATTGATATTTAGGCTTTTCAGTGGTTGCTTTGGGTCAATTCTCTTGATAAATGGTGCTTCTCATATCCCATCTTGATTAGCGGACTCAGACCTTCACCTTTTCGGGCATATAACCAAAGCACAACATGTGTATCAAGATAGATCATAAATGCGGTTTCCACTCTGTGGACCAGTCTATATGTACAAGGTCATCAGGATCTCCAATAATAAATTCAGGATGGGACTCTAACCGATCCAGTTTATTTTTATTTTCAGCAGGACAGATAATAAGGCGTTTTCCCTTTCTCTTTATTTCTAGGGGGACACCAGTTTCAGCCACTTTATCAAGGATCTTGAAAATATCTTTTTGATTATTATAGGCATGAAGAATGCGGGACGTCCATAAGTAAGTAAATAACTTATTCAAGCAATTGATATTTACGCTTTTTAGTGGTTGCTTGGGGTCAAATTTTTCCTTTGAAATCTGCAACGATAATCTTAAGCTAAAAATCTTCTGAGTTCTTTATAAAAGTTTTCGCGTGAACCTATAAAGATAACTAAAACTTCTTTTTTTATCTTTTGCCATATCATATACTGCCCGATATTGGATACCAGCATGAAAGATTATTTATATAACGGAGACAAGGGCTAACTCCTTGAAGAGGGCTTCCTTTTTCGTATGGTTCCTCCTCAAGATCCAATAGTTCGGTTCTGATTTTATCTCTAATATGGGCATCGAATTTCTTATATTGCTTCTTTGCACGTGGACTTAAGTAGACATCATATTTCATCTTAAATCTCTTTTAACTGAACACTTTCACCCTGTTGATGGCTTTTCCACGCTTCTTTCCGCATTTTATCCAATGCTTTGGCATAATCTTTATTGAGGGCGAAAAATAAATGTTCTTTCTCATCTTCACTTAGCTTGGAAGCAGCCTCGATTATCTTTTCATATGTGAGTTCTATAGCAATTTCCGGCATGACCTCGTACCTCCTAATTTATCCACTTTATATAAATCTATCACTATTAAAGTACGTAATCAACAGAAATATCGGTGTTTCTATGGATAGGTAATCTTAGGTGTCACCCATTAAAGGGCAGGTCCCTTCAAAAAGACGGCGGGCAGGCAAGAGAAAAAACATCTCACTTTCGCATCAGCACAGCCTCACTTTTGCCTCCTGTTCCGCACCCGCTACTTCTATCTTTTTGGTTCTCGGCCAGCATGCTCATGCTGATCCGCACCATATCCTGAACGACGTTGTTACCTTATGAAATAAAATAGCAAAGCTATTTTATTATGTGATGCTAAACAGCATGGGAGCTTACTGACAAGGGAACAGCGGAAGATGAAATAGGGAAACCTTGAACCCCTAAGCATTGAACCTTGAACATTGAACCTGAGTAGTTAAGGAAGATTAGAAAGGAAAAGGTGTAAATTAATGGAATATTCAGTCAGCCCGGATGGAAAAAAATTCAAAATCCCAGACGAGAAAGATTACAAGGAGGAATATGAACGAATTGAAAAAATCGCAGAAGAGAAGCGAAAAGAGGGCTTTGAAATTGTAGTGGTCATGGGTCTCGGGTTTGTGGGTGCGGTTATGGCCGGGGTCGTAGCCGACTCTGTGGATGAAAAGACGGGTAAGCCCGGCAAGTTTGTAATTGGCATGCAAAGGCCCAGCACCCGGAGTTTTTGGAAGATACCGCTCTTTAACCTGGGCATCTCACCGGTCAAGGCGGAAGATCCTGATGTGGCGCCCATGATCCTTATGTTCAACATTGGTGGGAGCTTGAAAAACAGGATACATATCCCGCAGCCGGCGAAAGCTGGTCCCGCTTTTTCCGTAACCAGGAGCATCTGGGAGAATTCCGCATGACCCCGGAACTCGGGGAGGCCCTGAAAGGTTCGGATGCCGTTATCCTGGCGGTCCGGCATCAGTCCTACCTTGAACTGGAGCCTGAGGAAGTCGTCGAAATGGCCGGAGAGCCCCTTGCGGTTGTGGACTGTTTCGGGATTCTGGACGACCGGAAAATAGAGCAATACTTTGAGTTAGGGTGCGAGGTCAAGGGCCTGGGGCGGGGTCACATAAAACGCATAAAGGATAAGGTTAGAAAAAGAAAAAATGGCATTGGTAAATAATGGGGTGAAATCAGAAAGAAATATTTCATCTCCCAAGTATTACCCTGCCCTTCGGGCAAATCGGGGATTAATTGTGTCGCTATTCCGGTTCAGGAGATAGTCGTTAAGCCTATCGCTTTAAAATCCTGATCAAAAGACAGGGCTGGGATGTTTTTAAGTTCCCCGGTAATAAGGACACGCGAAAGAGCATCCACAAAGGAAATTTTTCTGTCTTTGCCAAAAAGATTGAATAAAGCAATGGCTTGATGGTGCTGGCTTTCCGTGGAATTAACTGTTCTGTATAGATCAATCGATTGATTGAAAGTCATCGCCTCAGTGTAACCATATTGATAGAGAAGAACGGTCATTGCCTCCGTTTTAACAAACCAGCAGGTGTGGATCATTATTCGGTTTTCCTTAACTTCTTTAAAGAGTTTTAAGGCCCGTTTGTGTTTTGTGTCCTTTTTTGAGAATAGGGCGATAAAGAAACTGGCATCGCAGTAAACTGCATTAAAGCCTTTTAGAGTTTGCATTCTTGCTTCCGTACAACATAAATTTATAGTTCTGAGATACTGCCCGCAATTTTTCTTTTGCTTCCGGCAGGTTATTAATAGAGTTCAAAACTCTATCATAACGATCCATTTCTCCTATTAACTCAATGCGGGCATATGCCTTACCTCTTTTGTTAATCTGCAATGCTTCACCAGGCTTTAGTAGCTTGTCAAGCTGGGTCAGCTTAGACCGGGCCTCACTAAGTTTCATTCTGGATACCAAGTCTCCCATGGCAATGCTCTCCCTTTTTTAATTTGTACAATTTGGCGACAGAATGGCATGTTTTGTACAAATTATCAAGAAAAAAGGGTATCTCTTAGGTGTCACCCATTAAAGGGCAGGTACCTCCAAAAAAAGCTAAATCCTTATACTTTGTGTTTTATATCAGCCCAAAGACGAATCCATTGCCACGGTAATAATAAGGAAACGGAGCTTATAGAACCAGTTTTTCCATGTCGAGTCTATGCCAGAGTTTTTGTAACACACGGCCCAACGATGGGTTGACAACCCAGTAACATTTCTATATTCTTAAAAAATTATTAATCTTTGGAAGTAGCAATGCCTGTCCAAACGTCTGCGTTTAATCTTAGGCAGACTAAATGCATCAACCTGTCCCAAAGATATGAGTCTCCCTGGTTTGAACCTTCATGAATTGAGCGGTAATCGTAAGAGCATCTGGTCGGTCAAGGTAAGCGGTAACTGGCGCGTAACATTTACATTTGTTGGTGAACATGCCGAATTGGTAGATTACGAGGACTACCACTGAGGAAAGAAGTAATATTGAAAGGTAATATAATGTTGATGTATAATCCCCCACATCCCGGAGAAATTCTTAAAACATTGTGCCTTGAGCCTTTGAATTTGACTGTTACTGATGCAGCAAAGGCATTAGGTGTCAGCCGAAAAACTCTATCCAGCATCTTGAACGGTCGTATCCGTATTAGTCCCGAGATGGCTGTACGGCTATCTATTGCTTTTGATACCACAGCACAAAGCTGGATGAATCAGCAAGCACAATATGATTTATGGCAAGCAGAGCAACATCGTAGCGAATTGAAGGTAACTCGTTTATCAGCCGCAAGTATATAGACGTCTGCCAGGAATTGACAAGAGAAAAATCTGCAAATTCAGTTACCTACTGATGGCATTCTCGTGCAAAGATAAATCCGAGACCCGATGTCCCTAGGCCCCGGAGGAAATCGGGAAATCAGACAGGATTTACTGGATAATCAGGATATAAGAAAAATATCTTGAAGAACAGGGTTTAACCGCAGACTTACGCAGACGGACGCAGACATTTTTCCCAGTAAAATAGGCACTGCATTTAACAAGGCATTTTTCGGCCTTATAAAACAATGCATAATATTATTTCGAGGATTAAAATTTGAGCCTGACACAGCAATTTTGTTCACCGTATTGACAATAACAATACCTTTTTGTAATAATTTGATATGGAAATTAGAGAATTTGAAATAGTGGCAAAAGGTACTCGATGTTTCTATAAAGACTTTCAAAACATAAAATTCGCCAGGTGTTTTGAAAATATTAGTAAGGAGTAAGATAAAATGTGCGGAATTTTTGGATATAATGGCATAGAACCAGATGGCGTAAAAAAAATATTGGAAGGTATCCATAGACTTGAACATCGCGGATATGATTCTATGGGTATAGCATTTTTAACCGGTGATAAGGTTGAGTGTTTTAAAGTAGCTGAAGATGAAAAGGTTGGTTTTGATATAAAAGATTTGGCTAAAAAGATTCCCAACAAAAAAGTGATTTGTAATATTGGAATTGGCCACACCAGATGGGCGACTTATGGCGGGAAGACTGTAAAGAATGCTCACCCGCATTTTAGTAATGGTTTGTTTATTGTTCACAATGGCAATGTTGAAAATTTTGAAGCATTAAAAAAAGAAATAGACGCTCACACGCTTTATTCAGAAACTGATTCTGAAGTTATTGTTAAGCTGATCGATAAGATATTTCAAGACACCGGCGATTTAGTAAAGTCAATCGAGAAGGTTATGAAGATGCTTGTCGGGGCTAATGTAATACTTATTATGAGTAAAGATCATCCGGGTCAATTATTTGCGGCTAATAAAGGGGGAACAATACTTTTAGGAAAATCTGATTCCGGAGTTATTATTGCTTCAGATCCATCTGCGTTTGAAGGGTACCATATTATAAAGAAAAGAAACCTTGAGACAAATGAAGTGGCAGTTATACATTCAGATTTCTGGGATATCATCGCCAAAGAAGTGGTTACTATTGAGGAAGATTATCTTCAGGACATTGATAAAAACGGCTGTGATTTTTATATGGAAAAAGAAATTTTTGAGCAAGGCGCGGTGTTGCGGGGGACAATGAGCGGACGTTTGATTCTTGATAAAGGCAATGCTCGGCTTGGTGGTATAAATGAAATAGCAAGGGAACTAAGAAATGTGGAGACATTTCATTTTGTTGGTTGTGGCACAGCCTATAATGCCTGTTCATATGCCACTTTGCTTTTTAATCGTTTTGGCATATCAGCCCGTGCCTGGATCGCTTCTGAATTTTGTTATTCTCATCCGGTATTTGGCCCAAATGATGCTTTTTTCTTTATTTCTCAATCAGGAGAGACAGCAGATACCATTGAAGTGGTTGAGGAAATACAGATAAAAGGAAATATCTGCCTTGGCATAGTAAACGTTCCGGATAGCAGAATTGCTCGCTTAACTGACGCTGGGGTTTATATCAGGGCAGGCAAAGAAAAGGGCGTTGCTTCAACAAAAGCATTTACAGCTCAGTTGGTTACTATAGTGCTGCTGGCAATATATTTGGCCCGGCAAAGAAAAATGACGATAGATACGGGCATGGGAATTATTGAAGAACTTATTCTTATCCCGGAAAAAATCGAAAAAGTTCTTAAACAGAAAAATAGTATAAAGCGGTTAGCGGAGAAATATAAAGAATTTAAAAATTATTATTTTTTAGGTCGATATTTTAATTCAGTTGTAGCTCAGGAAGGAAGCCTTAAGCTTAAAGAAATTTCTTATATGCATGCTGAAAGCTATCCTCTGGGGGAGATGAAACATGGCCCACTGGCTTTAATTGACCCTTCCTTTTGCAGTGTTGTCATCATTCCCAATGATTCCGTACATTCAAAAGGAGTTGTTAATGTTCGAGAAATAAAGGGAAGGGACGGTGTTGTTATAGCAATTGTTGCAGAAGGCAATAGTTTTGAATTAGCAGATGATATTATTGAGATTCCGGAGATTAAGCCAAGGTATGAATATTTATATCCAATAATAGCCACAATTCCTTTGCAGTTATTTTCTTATTACATGGCATTAGAGTTAAATTGCAATCCTGATAAACCAAGAAATTTAGCAAAAACTGTGACAGTTGGATAAAAAATATGCCTCGACACTTACAATTTACACTTTTCCTGTCATTGCGAACGAATGTGAAGCAATCTCTAACTCATTGCAAATAAGGGGATTGCCACGTCGCTTCGCTCCTCGCAATGACCAGAACAACAATTATGCAAAGGTCTCATCATGTTGTAAGCAGAAATTTCTTTACCAACCGCATAATATCTTCCAACTGTTCGGGCTTTATCCATGCAACCCGTAAATCGGCCTTGAACCAGGTCATTTGACGTTTTGCATATCTTCTTGTGTCCCGTTTAAGGGTCGACAAGGCCTCATCCCATGGAAGACGACCCTTAATATAATCAGTAATGTGGCGATAGCCGATCGACTGCATAGACTTGAGGTTTTCCGAATAGCCCTTGTCAAGAAGCCCCTTAACCTCATCTACAAGCCCTGCGTCAATCATTGCATCAACTCTGGAGTTAATGCGATCATACAGGATTTCTCTGTTCATATCCAAACCAATGGTCAAAACTTTAAACGGCTCATCTGTAAACCTGTGCTCTTCATGGTATTTCGATATACTCTTTCCTGTTATCTCATATATCTCGAGAGCCCTTATTATTCTGTATGTATCATTAGGGTGTATATTTTCGGCCGCTATTGGATCACATTTGCTTAGCCGTGTGTGGAGAAAGGCTGCGCCATGGACTGTTGCCTCCCCTTTCAGACGCTCACGAATATTTACATCCCCGCCTTTGGCGGGGCCTATAAACAGGCCATATAATAGCGCTTTGATATAAAATCCCGTGCCTCCCGCAACAAATGAAACAATATCCTGTCTATCCAGTTCCATGATAATTTCACGCGCAATCTTTGCATACATGGCTGCATCAAAGGGTTCGTCAGGATAAACAATATCGATCATATGGTGTTTGACGCGGGCCTGTTCATCAGGGGTCGGCTTGGCTGTTCCGATATCCATATATTTGTAAATCTGCATTGAGTCTGCATTTATAATCTCGCCCTTAAATTCTCCGGCGATTTCAATGGCCGCAGATGTCTTGCCGACCCCGGTGGGACCGCAAATTACAACTATCTTTGGTTTTGGTCTGTCAGAGTTCACGGTAAACCTTTTTGTAGCCGTTCACGGCTTGAAACTAGAAATTGGAAACTAGAAATTTGCCTGGTTCCCATGCTCCGGCGTAGGAACCCATATGGTATGCATTCCCACGCTGGAGCATGGGAACGAGAAAACGAAAAAAGCAATAGTTGAAAAACTCGGCCAAAATTGAATACGTTCAATCGCCAGCTTGTAAACATCCATTGGAAATTTGGCTTTCATGCTGTTGTACTGTTCTCCCCAATTTCCAATTTCAAGTTTCCAATTTCAAGCCGTGAACGGTTACCTGTTTACATAGCGCGTAATAATAAAATGATCAATTTTTAAAAACATATAGATCTTGAAATTCTTTTATTAAAACATTTTCTCTTGACATAATTTTATGTTATGTACTCTATAAAAGTAACCGTTTACGGTTGTCGGTTTACAGTTCACATTTTTAAGACCTTTGCATAACCCCAGCATTGTCGTTGCGAGCGAAGCGAAGCAATCTCATAACACATTGATAAGCCACAAGATTGCCACGTCTCGCCACGCTTCGCTCGCGGCTAAAGGCTCACTTGCTCCTCGCAATGACCAGAATTGAAAAAATGAGGGTTGTGCAAAGCTCTCACTTTTTTCAATGAACTATGCAACGACTGAAACATTTTAACCGTTAAGCGTGAACGGTTAATAGTTGCCTATATCAATTTGTCGCAAGTGCAAGACAAAGGTCTTGCTTTTTTTATGCGACCAACAGGAGTTTTTTGTATGGTCTTTAATGCCCTGCTTTATACATCCCTGTTTGTCTTCATCTTCGGCCTTATCTACAGGATTAGTACCTGGTTCTCCTGGAAAATAGGCATTTCAGCCAGAGATATCGGCAAGTCAGAAAGGCTAACTACGGCTTTTAAAGGCATGGCCAGGGTTATTTTCAGCTCAAAGATTCTTATCCTGATTAAGGTATTTATCCTTGATGTAGTGTTTCAAAAAAGGATCCTTAAAGAGGATTTTCTACGCTGGGCCATGCATATGCTCATATACACAGGTTTTATGTTATTACTGCTCATGCATGCGCTTGATAAGCATATAACCAGCTCCCTGTTTAGTGAATATTACTCCACGTTAAATCCATTTTTCTTTCTGAGAAATTTTTTCGGCATGATGGTAATTGCAGGGCTTGCAATCGCCATATACCGCCGCTTTATCCTGAGAGTGCCCCGCCTGAAAACAAACAGCATGGATTATTATGCCATAATCATTCTTGCTGTTATTATGATTTCCGGTTTTTTTCTTGAAGCAACAAAAATCACCTCTATCTCCGATTTTGAAAGAATGGTAAATGAGTTCTCAGATGTGGATGGAGAAAAGGATCTAAAAGCGCTTGAAAGTCTGTGGGTCCATGAATTTGGAACTGTTTCCCCGGATCTTAAGGAGCCGTTTGAGCAAAAACTGCTTGAACATGGCCGTGAAATCCACGAAACAAATTGCGCTGTCTGCCATTCTTCTCCAAAATGGGCCTTTACAGGATATGCTCTGGCCAATATTCTAAATCCAATAGCTTTAAGCCTGGACCGGGCGGAAGGCTCCAAAATTCTGTGGTATATTCATATACTGGCCTGCTTTTTCGGGCTGGCCTATCTTCCGTTCAGCAAAATGTTCCATATAATCGCCAGCCCAATAAGTTTATTAGCCAACGCTGTTATGGAAAAGGAAAAGTCAGACCCTGCAAACATTGTAACAAGACAGGTAATGGAGCTGGATGCATGCACCCATTGCGGAACCTGCAGCCTTGGATGCTCCGCTGCCGTAGCATTTGACGCTTTGGACAATGAAAATATTCTGCCGTCGGAAAAAATGGTTTCTCTAAAGAGCTTAATCGCCGGGAAAAAACTAAGCCCTGAGGAAATAAAAGCCCTCCAGGAGGGGATTTGCCTTTGCACGAATTGTGATCGATGCACCGTGGTTTGTCCTGTAGGGATCAATCTTAAGGAATTATGGCTTAACGTGCGAGAGGATTTAATCCAAAAAGGATATCCTGAACCGTTGCTCCTTTCCCCTTTTTCTTTTGTCAGAGGCTTAAACCGTTATGATATCCCGGCTGATGAGTATTATAAACCTGTTGAGGCCGCAAAACAGGCAGTGGCAGGAAAATTTGATTTGCTGATTAAGCAAAGTCCTCTGATTCTCCAGGGTAGGGGTATCGAGGAATTTAATCAACCATCCAAAGACAATACATTTTCATATTGTTTTAGCTGCCAGAACTGCACAAGTGTATGTCCTGTGGTATGCAGCTTTGATAAACCTGAAGAGGCGCTGGGGCTGCTGCCGCATCAAATTATGCGCTGTCTCGGTCTTAACCTTATTGAACTGGCGTCAGGCGCAAGCATGATCTGGGACTGTTTGACCTGTTATCAATGCCAGGAACACTGTCCACAGAATGTAAATATCACTGATCTGTTCTTTGAATTAAAAAATATAGCCGTCAAGAATGTGGAGAGGGTTAGAACAAGATGATCAAATATGCATTATTTTTGGGCTGCAATATACCGGCAAGAGTGAGCCAGTATGAAGATTCTTCCAGGGCGGTTTTAAAAAATTTAGGGGTGGAGCTGATTGAAATCCGCGGATTTAACTGCTGTGGGTATCCCCTGAAAAATATTGACCCCAAAGCATATCTTCTGTCTTCTGCCCAAAACCTGGCATTGGCTGAAAAGCAGGGCTTAGACATACTGACTCTGTGCAAATGCTGCTTTGGAAGTCTTAAAAAGGCTGAATATCTCCTTAAAGAAGATTCAAATCTGCGGCAGGAGATAAACCACACGCTCGCTGATAACGGTTTGAAATACAACGGCAACATCACTGTAAAACATCTTCTTTCGGTCCTTTATCATGATGTAGGTATTGATACCATAAAAAGCAGGTTGTCCGGATCATATAAAGATTTAAGAATTGCTACCCATTATGGATGCCACGCCCTGCGCCCGAGCAGGATCACCCGGTTTGACGATCCAATTGCGCCCACGATATTTGATGAGCTGGTGGAGATAACCGGAGCCGTATCTGTTGACTGGCCCCAAAAACTGGAATGCTGCGGAGCGCCTTTAACAGGGATAAATGATGATATCTCGATTAATTTGACAAAAAAGAAGGTGTTGAATGCTAAAAAATCGGGCGCCGACTATCTGTGCACAGCCTGTCCATTCTGTCATTTGCAATTTGATTTTCTTCAAAAGCGTATGGTCTCCGATAATGGAAATAGCGAACATCTTGCCTCTGTTCTTTATCCTCAGCTTCTTGGGCTGTGTATGGGGATTGATCAAGAAACGCTGGGAATTAATGTAGCCGTTCACGGCTTGAAATTTGAAATTGGAAAGTAGAAATTGGGAAGAGATTGAATTGGAAATTTGAAATTGGGAAAAGCAGCACACGTGCAGCGCAGGCGCTCTCGCCGTGATAGCGACACGTCGCAGCAGGTGCGCCGCGTGAAAGCATGAAGGCCAAATTTCCAATTTCTATTTTCTAATTTCAACGTTCCGTGAACGTTGAACCGCTT
>JAUWQO010000068.1 GCA_030610995.1 Desulfobacterales bacterium | reverse complement strand
TTCGCGATCTTTATCATCATTGAATATCTTACGGCGTTCTATTCCTCTGATCATGATATGATGCAAGAGGCCGGGAGTGTCTAATCTCGCTGTTCTGGGCATGGTCGCATGCATACCACCAAGAACACTCGATGTCAAGTTATTTTACTATTTAAGGACGTCCCCCTTAGGCATTACACTTCTGAAGTTTTTTTCTATTATTATAGCTGATATGCCCTGAAATATAATTGCATCAAGGGAAATTTAAGGGAGATTTGTCAGCTCTTCTCTAAGTTCACCGAACATAGTTTCAGTTTCAAGAAAACCCTTAAAAAGCCATTCCAGTCATTCATCAAAGAGTAAAAGGGCATCATCACTAAGACAATAGTCTAAAAGCTCCATCGAGTCTTCACTACGGCCAACCGGCTGCAGGTGATCCAATCTCATGACCGATTCTTCAGTACTTCCATTGATTGGTAAGAGATCCCACATATACTGCGGATATTCACACCGTCGGATTCTTTTTACAAATTCCGGCTTAAAACCAGACCTTTTTCCACCTTCATCAGTGCCGTAATACGGAGCAACTATCACAGTGCGCGATGTTTGCCATTTAGGTTTTCCCGCTGTCAAAATCTTGCTGATTTTAGCTCCACCACTGCAAACAATAATGCCTGGGCGTTTTTTGGCTCTATATACCGCTCTTACTTCTTTTTTGTACTGAGGCAATGCTGCAACGGGGAGTGCTGGGTATCGTATCACACTTCGTATATCGAGGGGGGCAATTTTTACAAGGGCAGTATTATGCTCTGTGGCTTCATTCCTTCCTATAGGAATAAGAGTGAAAGGATTTTGATCAATGTGAGGGGCAAAAAATTTAACTAACCGGCCTCGTTTATAATCCCGGTTACCATCCTTTTCCCACCAGGGAGTTGGAGATAGTATACCTTGAATTGAATCATCCGGGTACATCTGGATCAAACCTTGCTTTTGATTTCCAAACACTATCAGCTATAACAAGAGTTCCTTCAAGAGGTTCTATTGGCTCTCCGGCAAGTGAATCAAGATATTTCACACCTTCAAAAAAAACATCATCGTACCTTGGAGGTGTTGGGATAAATCGTACTTGTTTCTTTTTCTTATCCAATCTCTCTTTTAAACGTATTTTTATAGCAGAAAGCTTTTCTTTTCTCTTTTTCAACTGGCGAGCGCTTAAAGGAATAGAAATTGTGTCTTCTTCTTGCGCTTGTTCAGATTCTTGAACGTTGGATTTATGGGGTGTAAAGTCTAATGTCTCTCCTGGTGAAGCTTGAAGCATCGGCGCTGTTTTATATACAAAGTGTAGAAGCCCTTCGGTATCTGATCCAAATTTATGTACCGAATTCTGGATGGCGCCGGAAAGTATGATACTTAATTTGCTGTCCAGTTCGTCGTGAAGTTCATCATTTTGAATCGACCATCGAACACAGTCTTTTTCATACTTTGTGCTTGGATATACCTTCTTTTCCGCTCCGATTGCGAGTAGAGCGGGTTCAATTCTCTGATATAATTCCTTTGCCCAAGGACCGAAATGGTAAAATTCCCAATTGAGCCCTGTATATGTTTCTCCATTATGATGCTCTGAATAGGCCAAATCGGCGAGGTATAGATATTTAATCAGATGAATCATCCCGAGTTCGCGACCACCCCAATCTTCTTGTCCTGCCACTAAAAGTGTATATTGAAGCAGCAAATCAATCTTATGCGTATTGGACTTTTTCATAATGTTAAGAGGAAGTAGAAGTAAACAAATGCGCTTTTATAAAAATTTATCTTACAATATTATTGTATCGGTATCTATAACAATCAAATTAAGTTTTTTCAACCTTTTCGGGAAATCGACAAAAATCACGGGTACGTCTGAGGCTAATTGGACTTATGTTTGTCATGCCGTAGAATTCAGCATTTCCTTTGTCTAATTTATCAAAGATGTCCCCCAATTCCGCTCGACAGAGGTTTCCCTTGCAAGATATTTCCTTATATTATGGATTTTATTATCAGTCAGCTTCATTTAATTGTCTCCGGCATTTCAACTTCTTCCGCCTCATTGATTAGTGCGTAGCCAACTTTAGTATGAAAATCTTTCTTTACAGGAATACACACCTATCCTCACATTGTATTTTACTATAACTTACTGATTATAATATCAATAAATCTTTTAGGGAGCGTGTCGCTATTACGAACTAACGATTTTATTTGTTGTTTTATATGGTCAGGCACAGGACCATAATCTCTCAAAATATCACAAGTATAAGGGATCACGCATGTAATTGCCTCTGCTGTATTAATGTAGGATTCTTGACTGAGGAATGATAAATCCGAAGGTGTAACTTGTAATTGTGAGATTGTATTAAACCTTGTTTTCGGATTTGAACTGATAAGGAAAAACAAAGGCTTTTTGTCGCTTACGCATATAGCATATTTTTCCTCGGGATAAGGTTTGGTGAAATAGCACTTTAACAGGTATGCATTCCCGCAGATAAAAGACATGATTAAACCTGCACATATTTTGATATTTCTTTCATATGTTCGAAAATTCTATCTTTTAATGGATTATTATCATCAACTAACAATGCATAATCAATTGGTTCATTGGGCGCGGTTTCATAATAACTTATTTCAGTATGAGTTAAATTGTGCAGATCATCAAATGATAACCCACCGTATTTATTTAAAGAAACAGTCAGACATTCCAGGTCGCTTTTTGAAAAATAATCTAAATCAGGTTCCCTTGTTGCAACAAGTTTATAGTGTTCGGCCTTACTTCCAATTTGCAGGAAATTTTTCACTTGTCCCAACTGTTTTGGGCTTAACCACGGATTCTTAGTTATTAAATCACGCACGGCTGATGGTACAGGACCGGCGGACATCCTTATATACGTATCACCTATTACTGGTCTTGCATATTTATTAATATGTATTTTATCTGCATAGAATAGAACTTTAGCGACATGATAAATATCAATTCCCGGTTTCTTTTTTGCTAACCAAATAAGGGTTTCTATTACCTTATCATAGCTAACCTTAAAACGAATTGGATCTCTCATGACTATCTCCTTTAATTATCCGGCTATATCTGGATCGTACCTTTGATGTGTTGGGATAAAAGGATGTATAAATTTCCATCTTAATTTTAGATGATGTATCGGTATTTGTAACAATCAAATTAAGTTTTTTCAACATTTTTGGGAAATCGACAAAAATCACGGGGTACGCCTCAGACTAATTGGACTTATGTTTGTCCTGCCGAAGAATAAGGACTTTCAGATTGAGACAGGGCTGTCGAGTTCTATATTTTTTTCAGCCTGCTTGATGGTTGCAGCGGCAATGTGAGGGTCGTGTTCGAAAAATAGAATCCAGTTTTCTTTTAGCGCTCTGCTGAGAAGTTTCCCCTTTTCTTCTATTAAAGTCATTGGGAAGTTGTCATAGGCCATATTCCAGGGAATAGGCAGATGCGCTGAAGTCGGGATAAGGTCAGCACAAAAAAAGAGAGGCTTTGTTTTATCCTTTACAAGTGGATGCTGCTGGCCGGGTGTATGTCCGTTGGTTACGACAATATCAATACCATTAAATATTTTTTGCGGGCCATCAATTAGCTTTAATACCCCGGCTTCCTCCAGCGGCATGAAATTTTCTTTCATATAGCTTGCCCTGTCTCTCACTGACGGGTTGTTTGCTATCTCCCACTGTTTTTTTTGAATATAATATGTGGCATTCTGAAAGGTCGGTACAACTTTATTGTTTTTGATACAGGTTGACCCTCCGGCGTGGTCAAAGTGGAGGTGGGTTATTATGACATCGGTAATATCGCTACAGGTCAATCCAAGTTTAGACAAGGATGTATCGATATTTGCTGAATCCAGATCGACTTTATATATTTTTTTCAGCTTTTCAGATAATTTGTTGCCGATTCCTGTATCAATTAGAATGTTTTTTCCTTTGCCCTGTATTAAAAGAGACCTTGCTTGCATGGGTATGAGATTTTTGTCGTTGGCAGGAATTTTTCTTTCCCATAATATCTTTGGAACAACTCCGAACATTGCGCCGCCGTCTAATTCGAATTTGCCTGTTTCAACAGCAAAGCATTCATAATCTCCAAATCTCATAACTGCTCCGTTTTGCGGATTATACTCAATGCCGTTGATTTAAGGGCCGTTCCTTTAAAGTCCCCCTTTGAAGGGGGATTAAGGGGGATGTTATTTCAATGGGTTACACCCCCCTGCGCCCCCCTCAAGGGGGGAATTTGAAGGATTTTATCCTTAAGTCAACAGCATTGAGGCTATATTGTAAACGGTTATAATTGATGAACTCGTAGAAAGTGCGACTATGCCACTCATTACTGTAGGGCAAAACTTTAGCTTTGCTTTAACGCAGGGCTAAAGCCCTGCCCTACGGGTCACTCTATTTTGATGAAGGTTTTCGTTCAAACTCTACTTAGCTTCTTGTTTATACCCACACCCTTTTGTTAAGCAGGATAGAACAACGCCTTTTTTCTTAGTTGTTTTTTCGACAAGAAACTTAGCTTTGCATTCGGGACATTCTTTTGCGACCGGCTTATCCCAGATGGCAAATGTACATTCAGGATAACGGCTGCATCCATAGAAGATTTTTCCGCGCCTTGACCTTCTTTCGACAATGTTGCCGGAGCACCCTTTTTCAGGGCATTTTACACCGGTATCCTGTCCGGCATGATTTGAATTTATTGATTTGGTGTTTTTGCATTCCGGGTATCCACTACAGGCAAGAAACGGCCCGTATTGCCCCTGTTTAATGACCATAGGCTTGCCGCATTTTTCACAAATTTTGTCTGTAGCCTCATCTTTGGACAATTCAATCGGCTGGATTTTCCCTGTTTCATCTCTTGTGTAGTTTGTTGAATATTTGCATTCAGGGTATCCGCTGCAGGCAAGATATTGTCCATTTTTACCGACCTTAATATGCACCTGTTTGTTACATTTAGGACAGGTTAAACCTGTTGGGAGACCAACGCCCCGCATGCTGAGCATCGATTCTGACGCTGCATCCAGCTCTTTTTTGAAAGGGTCGTAAAAACTTGTAAGTATCTCTAAATAATCGGCCTCTGCCTCTTCAATACTGTCTAAACTATTCTCCATTCTGGCGGTAAAATCGACGCCAAATATATCAGAAAAGTTTTCTACCAGAAGGTCGTTTACAATGAAGCCGAGTTCGTTTGGCCTGAAATAACCTTTGACAAAATCCACATATCCTTTTTGTCTGATTATCGATAATATGGCGGCATAGGTGCTGGGACGCCCTATCCCGTTTTCTTCAAGCTCTTTGACCAGAGATGCTTCTGAGAATCTTGGGGGCGGCAATGTAAAATGCTGCTTTGGCTCCAATTTGTTGAGTTTTAATACCATGCCTTCAGAAAGTTCCGGAAGATCATCTGCTTTTCTTTCCCTTTCATCTGCATCGTCAACAGACATATAAAGGGTCATAAAGCCTGGAAATTTAATGGTTGATCCGCTTGCAGTAAATAAACAGGAACCGGCTTTGATAGATATCAAGCTGGTGTCTATAAGGGCCTGTTTCATCTGTGATGCAACAAAACGCTTCCATATAAGGGTGTATAGAGCTAACTGGTCTTTGGAAAGATAACCGGCAATTTTTTCAGGCGCATTAAAGACCGATGTGGGCCGTATGGCCTCATGGGCGTCTTGAGCCTTTTTGCGGTTTTTGAAAAATCTTGGTTTTTCAAGAGCATATTGTTTGCCAAAACGCTCCCGGATCAGCGAAAGGGCTTCCTTTGCAGCCTCTTTTGATATCCTGACTGAATCTGTACGCATGTATGTGATAAGCCCTTCCGGTTTGCCGGGCCCCAGGTCTATACCTTCATAGAGCTGCTGCGCTACAAGCATGGTTTTTTTGGCGGAAAATTTCAGTTTTCTGATAGCTTCCTGCTGCAGTTTGCTTGTAATAAAAGGGGGGAGAGGATTTCTTTTTGTGGTTTTTTTCTGAACTTTTTCCACTACAAAATCGCTGCCTGACAGCTCATTAAGAATGGCGGTTGAAGCCTTTTCATCGGGAATCCTGATCTTCTTTCCGTCTTTTTTCGTAAGCTTTGCGGTAAAGGGAGGGGGCGCGTTGTCCTCAAGATAGGCTGTTATCGACCAGTATTCTTCTGAATTAAAGGCATAAATGGCTCGCTCCCTCTCGCAGATTATCCTTACCGCGACAGATTGCACCCTTCCTGCGCTCAGCCCGCCTTTGACCTTGCGCCACAGCAAGGGCGAAACCTGATATCCCACCAGCCTGTCTAATATTCTGCGTGCCTGTTGAGCCTCATATTTTTTCTTGTTGAGCTTTTCAGGAGCGGCAATCGCCTTATTGATGGCATTTTGTGTAAGTTCGTGGAAAAGAACCCTGTGAAATTTTCTATCCTTTTTCTTTAGAACTTCGGCGGCGTGCCATGCAATTGCCTCGCCCTCTCTGTCAGGATCCGGAGCAAGGTAGATATCTTTGGCATCGCCCGCAGCCCTTTTTAATGATGATATAACTTTTTGTTTTCCAGGGATGTTCCTGTATTTCGGCTTGAAATCTTTTTCGATATCAATGCCCATTTCCTTTGCAGGCAGATCTTTTATGTGCCCGACCGTTGCAGCCACATTATAGCTTTTGCCAAGATACTTTTTTATCGTTTTTACTTTTGTTGGTGATTCAACTACGATAAGCGGTTTAGTCACTATCATTCCTTTCTAAGGTTTTCGCAAATAACATCTCAATAAGTTTGGGTATCAGTCATTGCGAGCGAAGCGAAGCAATCTCCTTGATAGCGCTGAGATTGCTTTGTCGCTAACGCTCCTCGCAATGACGAAAAATCACAGTTTCGGGAGATTGCCAGAATTTATTGAGATATTACTTATTTCATGTTTTTTGTTTTTATGGAAAAGAGTTTGCCGGGTGTTTGCAGCACAACCTCTTTTAATTCCAGCTTAAGCAATATGCTCGAAAGTTTCCCGGGTTTTAGGGAGATTTTTCTCACAAGCTCGTCTATATGAACAGGATATGGCCCGAGCGCTTTATATACCGTTAATTCCTCTGATGAGAACGGCGGAAGCTTATCCGCTGTTTTGTTTTGATTAGTATTTTCGGTTGCGGCATGCCCCTGTATAAGAGGCTCAAGTTCTTCTATAATATCCTGCGTTTGTTCAACCAGTTTGGCTCCCTGTTTGATAAGTGTATGTGTGCCGGTGCTTTTAAAGGAATGGATGCTTCCCGGGACAGCAAACACCTCTCTGTTCTGCTCTGCTGCCAGGCGCGCTGTGATGAGCGACCCGCTTCTTTTAGTCGCTTCCACTATAACGGTTCCAAGTGAAATGCCGCTGATTATCCTGTTTCGTACAGGAAAATTATGAGCTTCAGGTTCTGTCATGAGAGAAAACTCTGAAATAACAGCGCCGTTAGCCGCAATTTTATGAAAAAGCTTTATATTCTCCGAGGGATAAACCCGTTCAAAACCGCTTCCCAGTACGGCGATTGTTTTTCCTTTACCCATCAAGGCGCCTTCATGGGCAGCAGTATCTATCCCTATTGCCATGCCGCTGACTACTGTAATTCCATTTGAAGCCAGATTTGCGCAAAGCTGTTTGGTTGTTGATATTCCATAGGTTGTCGCATTCCTGGAACCAACAACAGCAACATTTTTTATGGACCTGTCAAGATTTCCGTAGACATACAAAAAAGGGGGGGGATCCGGTATTTGCAGTAAAAGGGGAGGGTAATCATTATCTGTCATTGTGACAATCCAATAACCTTTTTGCGTAACAAGATCGAGCTCTTTTTTAACCTGTTCAGGCATTTTGTGCTGCTTTATCGCCGACACAAGACGTTCGGACATGCCGTCGAGCTCGAGAAGTTCCGCGCGTGATGCTTCAAAAACAAGTTCCGGAGACTTGAAATGGTCGATAAGACGCTTGAAATGGTAGCGCCCAACTCCCGGAACGCTTTTAAGAGCAAACCATGGCAGGATATTTTTCACTTATTTTTTCTTCCCATACTTTTGCCAGGCAAGGAGTATGGGACTTGCCACAAATATTGAGGAGTATGTTCCTATAAGCACTCCGACTATCATTGCGAATGCAAAGTCGTGGATAATCCCGCCGCCAAGTGTAAAAAGGGTGACAACCACAAAAAGAGTTGTCAAAGAGGTCAGAATTGTACGACCGAGTGTTTCATTTATACTTTTGTTAATGATTACTTCCAGAGTATTTTTGTGGTATTTTCTTAAGTTTTCACGGATGCGGTCAAAAACAACAATTGTATCATTCAAGGAATATCCGATTATGGTGAGAAGGGCGGCGATAATCGGAAGGGAGAACTCCTTGTCGCAAATAGAAAAAATACCTACAGTAATAGTAATATCATGGATAAGGGCAACAATAGCCCCCATAGCGTATTTAAGCTTAAGAAACCAGAAGAGGATAAGTGTAACGATTACGGCAGCGCCAATAAGGAAGGCTACGCCGACATTGAATAAGGAAAGCAAATATACGGCAACCATCAGCGCTCCAGCCATGACGCCGCTTAAGATCCACTTTAATTCAAAACGACCGGATATATATATGGTGATAAAGAGCAGGGCATAGAACATGGCAAACAGAGCTTTTTCACGTAAATCTTTGCCTACCTGTGGGCCTACCATCTCGACCCGTCGAATCTGCACTTGATTTCCCGTGGTGTATTCAAGGGCTTTTTTTACCCTGGAAGTAAAATCTTGAGAGCCCGAGATAGACATGTCTGTCCTTATAAGATATTCATTATCTTTTTTATCGCCAAACTCTTGAACCGATGATTTGCCTAATTCAAGTTCATTGAGCCCCGACCTTACATCATCTAAGTTAACAGGCGTGTTAAACTTAACCTGTATTAAAGCCCCGCCGGCAAAATCGATCCCGTATTTCGGCCCCTTATGTATTATCAGGGAAAAAAAACTGATGATAATCATTGCAATTGATATATAGAATGCGATTTTTCTTTTGCCGAGGAAATTAATATTTATATCAGGTTTTATAAACTGCATTGCACATGCTCCTGGTTAGGTTCTGCGGGCTTGGTTCTAACTTCGGCCAATAATAACTGTATACGCTGTTTGTGAACTATACCTTTTATAGTCAAAATTGTCGATTGATGATTGATGATTTTCGATTTGTGGAATCGCTGAGTTTATGCTGAGGAACCGAAGTGCTCTGTCTTTTTATTATAAAATTGATAGAATTCCTTCAATCCAAAATCGACAATCGACAATCATCAATTTTTTGTTTTGTAAGCATTAATTGACTTTAACATCATAGGATAGTGGCCGAAGTTAGAACCATGCCCGGTTCTCACTATATACTTAAACTTTTTACTTTTCGGTTAATTAAGAAATAGTCGAATACAAGCCGTGTTATGATAAGAGATGTAAACAGACTGGCAATTACACCCAGGCTCAGTGTAACGGCAAATCCTTTAACAGGGCCTGTTCCAAACTGGAACAAAACAAGGGCCGCGATAAGTGTTGTGACATTTGCATCTAAAATTGTAAGTGTGGCTTTCTTATACCCTGCATCCACTGCAGCTCGCGGTGTTTTGCCGATGCTTAACTCTTCTCTGATACGTTCAAAAATAAGAACATTTGCATCCACTGCAATTCCTATGGTTAGTATAATGCCCGCAATGCCGGGAAGTGTTAAAGTAGCCTGAAAACCCGCGAGTCCTCCGGCGATCAGGATAATGTTAAGGATAAGAGCAAGGTCGGCTATGAGGCCTGACCCCTTATAATATATAATCATAAACAGGAGTACGAGAATACCTCCGACACACACTGACATAAGACCTTTGTTGATTGAATCGGCTCCAAGAGAGGGGCCGACTGTCCTTTCCTCAAGTATTTTTACAGGTGCAGGAAGCGCGCCGGCACGCAGAGCGATGGCAAGATCTTTGGCCTCCTCCATAGTAAAGTTACCTGTAATGCGGGCCTCACCGCCGGTGATTTTTTCCTGTATAACCGGCGCAGAATAGACATGATTGTCCAAAACAATTGCAAGGCGTTTTTTTACATTTTCTCCTGTTATTTCGGCAAAAATTCTTCCCCCTTTTTTGTCGAAAGTAAGGGAAACATAAGGTTCATTGAACTGTGAATCTATCTGAACCCTTGCATCTGTGAGATTTGCACCTGTTAAAAGCGTTTGCTTTTTAATGAGAAAGTAGCTTTTTATTTCGCGATTTGTGTCAGGGCTCTTTGTAATCTGAGTAAGTATTTCGCTTCCCAAAGGAATATTTCCATTTCGAGCAACATTAACATCGTGTGTTTCATCCACCAGTTTGAACTCCAAAAGGGCTGTTTTGCCGATGAGGTCCTTTGCTCTTTGTGTATCCTTGATTCCGGGCAGTTGTATAAGGATACGTTTTTCGCCCTGAAGTCTAATGTCGGGTTCGCTCACACCAAACTGGTCGATACGGTTTCTTATGGTTTCAAGGGCCTGTCTTGTTGCAAGTTTTTTGACATTATCGGTTTCTTCTTCAGGAAGATCCATAACTATGGAAAGCACCCCGTGAACCGTTGATCTTGAAACAAGACGCAGATCTTTAAACTCTTTGTTTAAAATCTGTTCAAACCCGTCGATGTTATCCTTTCCCTGCAATCTGACCGAGATCTTCGCGCCGTTAACCCGCTCTATGCTTAGAAACCTTATGCGCTCTTTCTTTAAGAGGTTTCGGATCTCAAGCCTAATGCGTTCTATTGTGCTTTCCAAAGCCTTTTCCGTATCCACTTCAAGCACAAGATGCATGCCCCCCTGAAGATCGAGACCGAGATTTATCTTCTTGTGCGGCCACCATGTCGGTTTGATTGAAGGAAGAATATAGATAACAGCAGCTATAAGGACGATTATAACTAAAATTAATTTCCAGGAAATATTTTTCAACGATCTATTCCTTCTATTCTCCGGTTTTTATCGGCATCCTTCATAATCGTATGAAAGTAGTTGACACTTTTGGGAAATAAATCTCTCTTCCATTTACAAGTTTTTCGTTATTATTGTGGGAGTGGCTTTTAGCCACGATTTTCGAGGCTGAAAGCCTCTCCCACAAAAAGTGTAAACCGAGAAATGAAAGATGCCGTAATTTTCTTAAAAATTCATAATTGAGGAATTTAGGAATTAAAGGATGTCGCCACTTTTAATTCCTCAATTCCTAAATTTATCAATCATATCCCTTCTTTGTGCCTTAGTGGCTGAACTGTTACTAAAAGTTAAATTTTACGGGTTCATCTTGTCAGGAAATTCGTCAAGTAGTTTTTCCTTTATACTTTTTATTTCCCTTGAAACCGCCGCTTCAATCATCTCGGCAAGCATCTTCTCAATCTTTTCAGAAAACATTTTTTCAACAACTCGCTCCAAAGCCCCCTCAAGATGCTCGGTAGACAATGAAACCTCTTCATGTGTATCTTCTAAGGCATCAATCTCCGGTTTTAAATCCATGTCAAGCGAACCATCAAATCTATCAGCCATATTCTGATCGGCGCTTATTTCCTCCTCAAGGGCATCATAAATTCCGATACTGGTTTCAAGATCGTCATCTATTTGTTCACTTTGCACGGTGTTATCTCCTGCTCCCTCCTCTGAAGCCTCTATGACTTCATCCGTAAGCTCTATAATCTCTTCCTGTTCCAACGGTTGTGCCTTCTCGACACCCTGATCAAGATTATTTTCATCATTCATATTACCCCCTGCAATAAAAAAATGCCGCATATCCTTGCGAAATATTTAGTAAATCCTCATTTTTTAAATTATCATACAGCATATAATATGTCAAGATATTTGCTTTTCTTTAAAAAAACTTGTAAGGGATTAGGGAATTGAGGGATTAAGGGATTGAGGAATTAGGGGATTAAAATCAGTAGAATACCTTTAATTCCTAAATTCCTAAATTCCTCAATTCGCAATTCCTAAATTATGAATTATGAGACGCTTTTTTATCAAACAATCAGAGTCAGCCGGGCCAATATCAGTTATCACAGGCACGGATGCAAGACACATTAAAAAGGTGCTGCGGTTGAAGCAAGGAGACATAATAACTCTTTTTGACGGCGCCGGCAATGAATACGAAGCCAGAATCATATCTTTATCTGCAGGCAGCGTTAATGTATCTATAATTAGAAATTTCCCCTCGACAACCGAATCGCCGGTTCAAATTATTGTAGCCCAAGCTTTTTTAAAACAAAGGAAAATGGACAACCTTGTTAGACAGCTTACTGAACTTGGAATAACAAAATGGGTGCCTTTTATTTCTAAGCGTTCTGTTCCCAAACCTGACAATAAACGACTCACCGCTCGCACAAACCGATGGGAAAAAATTTCAAGGGAAGCTCTCAAGCAGTGTAATCGTGGTCGCATAATGGAAATTGGGCAGACAGTATCATTTAAAGATACATTCAATATCAGCAAGCAAAGTAGCCTGAAAATCGCTTTCTGGGAGAATGAGTCAAAACCGATTAATTTAGCGTTATCGCAATCTAAAAGGCATTTTAATAATATATTTATCATGATCGGGCCGGAAGGCGGGTTTACATCACAAGAAATTGAAAAAGCAAAAGCCTGCGGATTTATTACCGCCACCCTTGGCCCCCGTATTTTAAGAGCTGAAACAGCTACAATTGCCGCATCTGTTTTAATTCAGTATCTTTTTGGAGATATCGGAATAAAAAATTCTTGACAAAAATCTTAGCTTCTCATTAATATTAGATTTTTTGTAAAAGTTCAGCCGCCGATTTACGCTGATCATCACTGATATTTTTTTCTTTTATTATAATAGTTCAGCCACAAAGACACTAAGATTACATTATTCCTGTCATTGCGAGGGAGGTACGACCGAAGCAACCTCGTTAAAAACCAGGGGATTGCTTCGTCGTTCGTTCCTCACTCCTCGCAATGACGGCTCGCAACCATGTGTTTTCGTTCAGGCACTATCTGCGTTCATCTGTGTAAATCTGTGGCTGAATAGTTACAATTTTTTAAAGATCTCTTTAGGCCGAGGTAGCTCAGTCGGTAGAGCAGTGGACTGAAAATCCGCGTGTCGGCAGTTCGATTCTGTCCCTCGGCACTCAAAATTAATAAGGAAGTTAAGCAGAAACCTTAACTTCCTTTTTTTATCACTTCATCAAACCTTGATGAACTCGTAAAAAGTCGAATAACCCACTTAACTGTCATTCCGGCGAAAGCCGGACACGTAGTAACACGAAGTGAAGCATCAGCGCTAACCATTAGCGCTATCCAATCTTTTCAAGTAGTTGCAGATCATCTGGACTCCGGTTTTCACCGGAGTGACGACTTTTTATGAAATATGTTAAGTGTTAGGTGTTAAGAACTTGATAAAACAGATAATTGCTTTAACTTAACACTTGATGAATTCGACTTTTTACGAATTCATCAACCTTAAACAATTTAATCATAAAAAATATGTGCTTTGAAATTCTTATACTTTTTGGACTTTCTGTTTTTGCATATTTACTTGGATCCATCCCATGCGGTCTTATTTTAACTAAAAGATTTACCTCTATAGATATCAGGCAAAAAGGAAGCAAAAATATAGGGGCTGCAAATGTTAGACGGGTTGCCGGGACAAGGCTGGGGGCATTCACCCTTGCTTGCGATCTGTTAAAAGGGGCTCTTCCGGTATGTATTGTTATATATGCTCTGGCAGGCACTGATAAATTAATTGGTGAAATCTATCTATCTATTATCGCCCTTTCCGCTTTTTTAGGCCACCTTTATCCTGTTTATACAAGATTTAAAGAAGGTGGGAAAGGGGTCGCAACCGCGGCCGGCTGCTTTATAATAATTTCACCAATAGCATGTCTTGTCGCCATGTCAACATTTATCCTATTTATATTTCTGTCCAGGCGTGTGTCTGCAGGATCCCTTTCGGGCGCAGCCGTGCTGCCTGTGGCTGTCTGGCTAACAAGCCATTCCATTCCCTTGACAGCATGCGCCCTTATAACCACAATATTTATCTTTTCCCGTCATACAGACAACATCAAACGGCTCCTGTCCGGCACAGAACCGGTTATATAGAAGAAAGATTAAGGAATTGATGAACGTCCAACATCGAACATTGAACGTCGAACGTCGAATAATGATGTCGCTCCGCTCTTCAAATTATTTTGAAATCGAATAAAAAAACCAATGCCGAACCTTGAATGACTATTTCTGTTTCTTCATCTTTTCCCATTCGATGTTCGATGTTGGACGTTCGATGTTCGATGTTCATTCTTTAAGGGATTAGCATGTTTATAACCTGGCCGGTTATTACCTTGGGATAAAAATAGGTTGATTTTCTCGGCATTATCAGCCCGTGCTGGGCTATTTCACGCACCTGGTTAATTTTTGTCGGGTTAAGAATAAAGGTGATATCGCATCTGCCTGAAGCAACCTCTTTGATGGCCTGTTTCTCACAGCTCAAATAGGTGATTAGTTTTACATTATCCAGCATTGATTGATCAAAACCGAGGATCTCCATTAAAATTAGGCGTGTCAGCACAGTAACGTCAAGGTTTATTAAAGATGCTGAGATTTCTTTGCCGAACATCTGCTTCATGATTTGTGGCTTTAGTGTCAGCAGATAAAATTCCTGCCAATTTTTCATAAAAACCCCGATTATATTTTTTGAGTTGTTTGATCTAAGAGCCGAGATAAATTGCACGCGGGCATTTTCCCTGCTTTTTTCATCAAACGGGATAGTTGTTATTTCAAAGTAATTTTCGGCTTTTTGAATAAATGTCGTAAGATCAGAAGCCTGAACCTTTTTCAGCATGAGGTGTGCCGGAAGTATAATAAGCCCTGGATCTTCCATGCTGCTGAGATACATCATTA